>NZ_JBKFBI010000206.1:0-7403 GCF_053346095.1 Methylobacterium sp. A52T
GCGGCCGAGCCCGAGCGCCGCGGCCGGCGTCGGCGCCGGCGGGCGGAACCGGACGCGCCGGCGACGGGCCCGGCCGACGTCCGGCGCCGCGTCCAGATCGAGGCGCGCACCCTCGACTTCCAGACCTTCGAGATCCGGACCCGCACCGCCGACGGCTACGGGCTGGCCTGGACGCCGTTCGAGGCCGGCGCCGGCCGCGGCCGGCGCGCCGACCCGCCCGTCCCCGCCGCGGTGGTCGACGAGGCGGGCAAGCCGGTCACGTCGGCCTGCACGGCGCCGGCCTTCGAGACCCACGGACTCGCCGGCTCGATCAGCGTCGTCGACCGCACCTACCACTACGTCTACACCGACGTGCTGCCCGAGGATTGCGGCCTCGCCCCCGAGAAGCGCCGCACCGGGCTGTTCCTGCGCACCGCGCAGGACCTGTCGGGGCCGAAGGTCTGGTCGACGGCGCGCAAGCTCGCCGGGCCGCTGCCGCCCGGGACCCTCGTGCGGGTGGCCCGCGCCAAGGGCATGCCGCGCTGGGCGGTCTCCTACACGTGCCAGCGGCCCGCCAACGCCCCGGGCGGCCCGGTGGCGGATATCTGCCTGCAGTATACGGCCGACCTGAACCTCGACGGGATCGGCGCCCTCAAGCTCTACGCCGATCCGGTGGAGGCGGGCCGCTCCGCCGCCTATCTCGGGCTGCGCTCGGGGGGCGACGGCAGCGGCCGGTACGACCGCAGCGCGCATTTCTGGATGACCGACGCGGAGGGCAACCTCGACACGCCGGCGATCTACCCGAACAAGGCGGGCTTCCTGACCTGGCTCGACCGGCTCGCCCCGACCGCCTCCGGGCGCGACGCGTCGAGCCTGTACGGGCGGCCCGTCTACTGGGCGACGTGGACGGTGCGCCCGATCGGCGCGCAATAAGTCGCAGGAGGCGCTATATGGGCGGCCGACAAGCCGCGCGAGGCGTGCCTGACGGACCCGATGGAAACCCATATCGACCTGTGGTTCGCCGCGAGCATCGTGGCGATCTCGCTGCTGCTCTCGGCCTTCTTCGCGGGCGCGGAGACGGCCTTCACGGCCGCCTCGCGAGCCCGGATGCACGCCCTCGAGCAGGCGGGCGACCCGCGCGCCGCGATCGTCAACCGCATCCTGGCGATCCGCGAGCGCTTCATCGGCGCGATGCTGATCGGCTACAACATCGTGGCGATCGGCGCCTCGGCCTTCACCACCAGCGTCCTGACGGCGCTGTTCGGCAAGAGCGGCGTCATCTACGCAACGGTCGGCATGTCGGTGCTGGTCATCGTCTTCGCCGAGGTGCTGCCGAAGACGCTGGCGATCTCCAAACCCGACAGGGCCGCGCTGCTCACCGCCCGCCCGGTGGCCTTCGCGGTGGCGCTGATGGGCCCGCTGGCCATCGCCATCGAGCACGTCGTGCGGGTGATGCTGAAGCCGTTCGGCGTCACCATCGGCGAGCACCAGTCGATCCTGACCGCCGCCGAGGAGCTGCGCGGGCAGGTGGCGCTGATGCACCGGGAGGGCGGCGTCGCCAAGGCCGAGCGCGACATGCTGGGCGGCCTCCTCGACCTGTCGGACCTGTCGGTCTCCGACGTGATGGTCCACCGCACGAAGATGCGGGCGATCGACGCCGACCAGCCCTCCGAGGACATCGTCCGGGCGGTGCTGGCCTCGCCCTACACCCGCATGCCGCTGTGGCGCGGCACGCCCGAGAACATCGTCGGCGTCCTCCACGCCAAGGACCTGCTGCGGGCGCTCGACGCCGCGGGCGGCGACGCCTCCGGCCTCAAGGTCGAGGCGCTGGCCCTGGAGACGTGGTTCGTGCCGGGCACGACGTCGCTGCGCGCCCAGCTCAAGGCCTTCCTGACCAAGAAGACCCACTTCGCCCTCGTGGTCGACGAGTACGGCGAGGTGATGGGGCTCGTGACCCTGGAGGACATCCTGGAGGAGATCGTCGGCGACATCGCCGACGAGCACGACGTCACCGTCTCGGGCGTGCGCCCGCAGGGCGACGGATCGGTGAACGTGGACGGCGGCGTGCCGATCCGCGACCTGAACCGGGCCATGGACTGGGACCTGCCCGACGAGGAGGCGACCACCATCGCCGGCCTCGTCATCCACGAGGCGCGGACCATCCCGGACCAGGGCACCGCCTTCAACTTCCACGGCTTCCGCTTCCAGGTGCTGCGGAAGGCCAAGAACCGGATCACCACGCTGCGCATCACGCCGCTGACCGCGGCGGGGCTCCAGGCGGCCGCGCTGCCGGACGCGCCGCGCGACGCGGTGTGACGGCGGCAAGCGACTGCCGCGGCCGGGCTCCGCGCCCGCGCCGCGACGCGCGCGGAGCGGTCCTCAGCCCGGCATCGCCTCCAGCCCCTCGGCGCGGATCCAGTCGCGGGTCCGGTCCAGGGCCCGCCCGAGCCGGTCGAACAGGGCGTCGATCTCGTCCGGCGCGATGATCAGCGGCGGGCAGACGGCGACGCGGTCCCCGGCGAGCGCGCGCACGATCAGCCCCTCGCCCTGCGCGAAGGCGACGCAGCGCGCGGCCACCCCCTTCTTCGGGTCGTACTGCCGCTTGCTGGCCTTGTCGGCGACGATCTCCAGGCCGCCGATCAGCCCGAGCCCGCCGGCCTCGCCCACGATGTCGTGCCCGGCGAGCGCCGCCAGACGGCGCTGGAACTGCGGCGCCTTCTCGGCCGCGCCCTCGATCACCCGGTCGCGGCGGTAGATCTCGATCGCCTTCAGGGCCACCGCGGCGGCCACCGGGTGCCCGGAATAGGTGGTGCCGTGGCCGAAGGTGCCGATCTTCTCGCTCTGGCCGATCAGCGCCTCGTAGAGCGGTTCGTCGATGCTCACGCCGCCGAGCGGCATGTAGGCCGAGGTCAGGGCCTTGGCGAAGGAGATCGAATCGGGCCGGGCCCCCAGCGCCTCGCTGCCGAACCACGTGCCGAGCCGGCCGAAGCCGCAGATCACCTCGTCGGCGATGAAGCGGACGTCGTACTTGGCCAGCACCGCCTGGATCGCCGCGAAGTACCCCCGCGGCGGCACGATCGCGCCGCCCGCGCCCATCACCGGCTCGGCGATGAAGGCCGCGACCGTCTCCGGCCCCTCGCGCAGGATCGTCTCCTCCAGCTCGGCGGCGAGGCGCGCCGAGTAGGCCTCCTCGGTCTCGCCCGGCTCGGCGCCCCGGTAGTGGTGCGCGGGCGAGACGTGCAGGAAGCCCGGAAGCGGCAGGTCCCAGTCGGCGTGGTTCGCGGCGAGCCCGGTCATCGAGGCGCTCGCGACCGTGACGCCGTGGTAGCCCTTCTGGCGGGCGATGATCTTCTTCTTCTTCGGCCGCCCCAGGGCATTGTTGTAGTACCAGGTCAGCTTGACCTGCGTGTCGTTGGCCTCGGACCCGGAGGAGGTGAAGAAGATCTTCGAGGTCGGGACCGGCATCAGCTCCTTCAGCGTCTCGGCCAGCTCGATGCCCGGATCGTGGCTGCGGCCGGAGAACAGGTGCGTGAACGGCATGCGCGCCATCTGCGCCCGGGCCGCCTCCACGAGCTCCGCGTTGGAGTAGCCCAGCGCCGTGCACCACAGGCCGGACATGCCCTCGATGTAGGAGCGCCCCTCGGTGTCGTAGACATGCACGCCCTCGCCCCGTTCCAGCACCAGCGGGCCGGTCTGTCGGTGCGTCGACAGGTTCGTGTAGGGATGGAGGAGGGTTTCGACGTCGCGGGTCGCGAGGTTCGAGAGCATGGTTCGCAAGGTCCTCGTGCGCGGGTGACCGCCGCCACACTACCGACCCGATGCCCCGTCAGGTAGCCCGGAGGATCCGCGTCCGGCCGTTGCCGGACGCATGCCGCCAGCGCTACTCCCAGCACCGCCCCTCGCCGCGCCCGACCGATGCTCAACCCGGAAGCCTACGTCGCCCAACCCGCCCCCGGCCGCGCCTGCGGCGCCTGCACGCTGTGCTGCAAGGTCTACGACGTGCCCGCGGTCGAGAGCGTCGCGGGCCAGTGGTGCCGCCATACGAAGGCCGGCCAGGGCTGCGCCATCCACGCCACCCGGCCGGACCATTGCCGGGCGTTCCACTGCCTCTGGATGACCGAGGGCTGGCTCGGCCCGGAATGGAAGCCGGATCGCGCCAAAATGGTGCTGAGCCTCGACCCGCTCACCCGCAACATGAACGTGCAGGTCGATCCCGGACAGGCGGGCGCGTGGCGGCGCGAGCCCTATTACGGGCAGCTCAGGCGCTGGGCCGTGGCCTCGGTGCCCCTGCGCCGGCACGTGCTGGTCCACGTCAACAAGAGCACCACCGTCATCCTTCCCGATCGCGACGTCAGCCTCGGGATCGTCGGGGCGGACGAGCGCATCGTCACCACCGACCGGATGACGCCCCAGGGCCCGAGTTTCGACGTCCAGAAAGTGCCGGCCTGAACCGGGCGACCGGCCGGGGCCGCGCATCGCGGCCCGCTCGGCGCCGGACTGCCGCCGCATGATCGGCGATCCGACCACCCGGGCCGTCATCGGGCATGAGGGCCGCGGCCGGGATCGCCGAGCCGCGCCGCGGGCCGACGCGATGTCGCGACGCGCGAGCCTTGCGGATCCGGCCGGTTTGCCCGAGTGATCGGCCATGACGACCGTTCACGATTTCAGCGTCTCCGCGGCCGACGGAACGCCGTACCCGCTCGCGCAGCACCGCGGTCAGGTGCTGCTCATCGTGAACACGGCCTCCCGCTGCGGTTTCACCCCGCAATACGAGGGGCTCGAGGCGCTCTGGCGCCGGCACCGGGATGCGGGCCTGACGATCCTGGGATTCCCCTGCAACCAGTTCGGCGCGCAGGAGCCGGGCGACGCCGCCGAGATCGCGAGCTTCTGCGCGCTGCGCTACGACGTGAGCTTCCCGGTACTCGCCAAGATCGCGGTGAACGGGTCCGGCGCCGACCCGCTCTACGCCCATCTCACCCGGGCTCGCGCGGGGCTGTTCGGCACGCGGGCGGTCAAGTGGAACTTCACCAAGTTTCTGGTGGGACGCGACGGCCGGGTCATCGCCCGGTTCGCCCCCGGGACGAAGCCCGCGGCCCTGGAGGCGAAGGTCCGGGCGGCCCTGGCCGAGCCCGCCTGATCCGCGCCCGAGTCAGACCGCGTCGAGATCCGCGGGCTCGGCGGTGACCGCGCGGCGGGCGTCGATCCGTTCGCGCACGCGCAGCACCGTCCGCAGGGGCGCGATCGGGAACGGGCGCACCGACTCGCGCAGGATCCCCGCCAGGAACCGGATCTCGGCAATCTTGCGCAAGGTCAGATCGGGCGCACCGGCGCCCTGTGCTCGGCGCTCGAGGTCCGAGAGGGCGTCGAACAGCGCGTAGCGCCCGTCGAGATCCCGGGAAGACTGCTTCGACGCGATCAGATTGGCCAGTTCGCCTTCAAAACTGCAACGGATAGGCTGATCGGAACGCATCGTCGACTCGAACACAGTGTGCATCGAACCCTAAAACAGTGTTCGCGCTTTGTCAGCCGCCGACGCGGGGCGGGCGCCGCGAATGCGGGATTGTTGCGCAATTGCATCTGCGCGACCGCGCCGGACCGCGGCCCGGGCTCAGCCGCCGGCCGCGACGAACGCGGCGGCCGCCTCGAACTCCGTCCGGCGCGCCTCGAGGCGGGCCTCCGCCTCGGCGTCGCGCCCCCAGACGGCGGCCTGATAGGTCTCGTCCACGTGGGCCGCGGCCCAGGCCTCGGCCGGTGTCAGCCGGCCCTCGAGAACCGCCAGGGCGATCAGCAGGGAGCCGGTCAGCGTGGTCAGGGTGTGCAGGCCCGCCAGCCGGAACGGGTCGGTCACCGCGTTCACCGCCGCAGAGAGCGCCCGGATCGTGTCGGCCGGCTGCGCGACGTGCATGACGCCCTCACTCAGGATCACCCGTGCACCGAACGCGTCCCGTGCCCAGGCGAGGATCGGATCCCAGGCCTCCGCCTGGGCCGCCACGAGGCGCTCCGGATCCCCGGCGCGGTAGGCCACGAGATCGGTGCCCGCGTAGGCGCAGAGATCCGCCGCGACCTCGGCGAGGCGGGGCGTGACGCCGTCGATCGCCGTGTTGGCGAGCCGGGTCAGGGGCATCCGCGCGGGGTCGATCGCCGTGTCCTGGGCCTGCCACTCCGCCGCGACGCGCTCGGCCAGTGCCCGGCTGGGAAGACGCAGCGGGTTGCGGGCCGGCGTGTTGGCCGGACGTCCGTCCAGGGTCAGCCGGAACCCGTCGGCATCCTCGGAGAAGCCGGCTTCCTTGTAGAAGCGGTGGGGCAGGGCCGGCTTGGCGTGGCCGCGGGCGGCCCGGACCGGGTCGGGCCGGTCACCGTCGCTCGGCTGCCCGAGCCAGTCTGTCGTCTGATCGCTCATGGAGGCGAGATAGGCGCTTCCGGCCCCGCGCGCGAGCCTCCCGCGATCAGGATCCGGTCGCGAGCCCCTCGAGGAGCAGCGCCTCCAGCGCGGCGGCACTCGGGACCACCGTCACGGCCCCGGCCCCGTAGAGCGCGTCCGGCGGATGGTAGCCCCAGGCGACCCCGACGGCCGTCGCGCCGGCCGCCACGCCCATGGCGATGTCGAAGGTGGTGTCGCCGACCATCAAGGTGGACTCGGGCTCGCAGCCGGCCTCGCGGATCGCCTGCTGCAGCATGGTCGGATCCGGCTTCGACGGCGCGTCGTCGGCGCTCTGGGTCGTGGCGAACCAGTCCGCCCAGCCGTAATGCGCGATCAGCCGGTCGACGCCGCGCCGCGACTTCCCGGTGGCGAGGCCGATCAGCACGTCGGAGCGCCCGTGCAGCCGGGTCAGCAGGTCGGCCATGCCGGGGAACAGGGGCTCCTCGTGGGCGGGGTCGAGCCGCAGGCGGTTGTAGGCCTGCTTGTAGCTCTCCGAGAGTTCCGCGACCGGGCCGCCCTCGCCGACGAGGCGCCGGAAGGCCTGCGGCAGCGACAGGCCGACCACCGACAGGGCCTCCCGCCGCCCGGGCGCCGGCAGACCGTTCTCCGCGAACGCCACCTCCTGGGCCGCCACGATCAGGTGCTGGCTGTCGACGAGGGTGCCGTCGACGTCGAAGACGACGAGCCTCATCGCGACCGACGCGCCGGAAGTCGCGCCGCGAGCCGCCCCGACGGCGCGGGTGAAAGGAGGCGGGTCCTCGTCACGGCTTCCGGCCCGGCTGGGCCGGCGCGGCCGCGGCGGGCTGGCCACCGGGGATCCGGGTCCGCTCGTAGCCGAGCCGGCACCGGATCAGGAAGCGCCGGCGCTTGCCGCCGCGCAACCCGCGCTGATGCGAGGCGCGGTTGCAGGCCGCGTAGGAGCGGCGCCGGCGCTCCGCGCGGGCACTGTTGGCGGTGCGCGGGGCGGCCTGCGCGGGCGCCGCGCCCGGGGCGGGCGCCGGGG
>NZ_JBKFBI010000207.1:0-7247 GCF_053346095.1 Methylobacterium sp. A52T
CGCGGCCGGGCCGGCGGCACCGAGCGCCAGGGCGAGCGCGCAGGCGGCCGTCCCCGTCCGGCGCCTCCACCCGCGGGGGAAGACCGACATGGCAGGTTTCCATCGTTCGTGGTCGGAGAGGCCGGCGCGGCCGGCAGCGGCGCGCCTACTGGAGGTAGGCGACGAACATCTCGGACACGGCCCGGGACGCGTAGGCTTCCGGGCTCTCGCCCCAGCGGATCGGGAAGGCCTCGGCCACTGGGCGGCCGGCGAGGATCTGCGCGACCTCGTCGGGCATCAGGCCGTCGTCGAGGGCGCTCGCGAGGGCGGCGCGTTCGTGGGAGGGATGGGAGCGGACGCTCCGGGACAGGGCCCGGCCGAGGGCGGCGGCCGGTTCGGGGCTCAGGTCGGGACGGGTGTTCCGGGTCGTGTCATAGGTCAGCATCGGTGGTCGCCTCGCGTGTCTGATGTCGTGCGCTCTCCTCCTCTTGGACGCGGCAACACGGCAGACACGGCGCAGTCATCCGGGCGAACCGTTCCTTGCTGGTGATCACGGCAAACCTCCGATGGGCTCCACATCGACTGTATGTCGACACCGTCAATGTAGACGCCGGACCCGAGAATGTGCTGCCAAATTGGCGAGGACTTGCAGCGCAGGTTGTTCGTCGAAGCCGCGAGCCGGAGCAGAAGCGCGGGGTCGGCGGAGATATGCCGGGAACCCGGCCGCCATCGATCGCCCGTGCCGGCCGGCGACGGCCGGGTCCCGGGACTTGCCAAAGCCGGCGCGATGCCTGAATATCTTTCTGTGACAATGACTTAACGAAACAATGCTCCGGCAACGCGCTCGCGCGGTCGAAACCTTCTCCGCCGGACCGGGGCATTCGGAAGAGACTTCTCGCCGGCGCCGCCGGCGGCGGAATCGGGCCGCCACCGCGACCGATTCGAGGGAGACGACACCATGACCTCGGGGACGATGATGCGTGGCGAAGCCCCTGCCAATGTGGGCGTGACGGTCCAGGGGCACGACGCCCTGGGGCGCGACCGGCCCGACCCGTTCCGCCCCCTGCCGTGATCGGCGACGACCGATGCATCACGCTGCCCTGCCCGCCGCGGGCGCCACGATGGCCGTGGTCCAGCCGCCCCTGCGCATCACGAGCCGCAGCACCGCGGAGGCCGAAGTCTGGGCCGCCCTGCGCGCCGAGGCCGAGGCGGCCCTGATCGAGGAGCCCCTCTATGCGGGGATCATCCAGGCGACGATCCTCGACCAGCGCTCGCTGGCCCAGGCCCTCGCCTACCGCCTCGCCCACCGGCTCGGGGACGGCGACCTCGCACGCCTGTCGATGCGCGACCTGTGCCTCTCGGCCTTCGAGGCCGACCCGCAGGCCGGCGCCCACGCGGTGCGCGACCTCGTGGCGATCCGCGAGCGCGACCCGACCTGCCGCCGCTACCTCGACCCGTTCCTGTTCTACAAGGGACTCGCCGCGCTCGAGGCGTACCGGGTCGGCCACTGGCTCTGGCACCGGGGCCGGGCGACCCTGGCGCTGCACGTCCAGAGTCGGATCTCCGAGGTGTTCGGCTGCGACATCCACCCGGCGGCCAGGATCGGCTCGGGGGTGTTCATCGACCACGCCACCGGCGTGGTGATCGGCGAGACCACGGTGATCGCCGACGACGTCTCGATCCTCCAGTCGGTGACGCTCGGGGGCAACGGCAAGGAGAGCGGCGACCGGCATCCCAAGATCGAGCGCGGGGTGCTGCTCAGCGTCGGCGCCAAGGTGCTGGGCAACATCCGCGTCGGGGCGGGCGCCAAGGTCGCGGCCGCCGCGGTGGTGCTGCAGGACGTGCCGCCCCACACGACTGTGGCGGGTGTGCCGGCCCGGGTCGTCTCGCGCCTGCCCGTCGACGAGGAGCCGGCGCTCAGCATGGACCAGTCCTTCGGCTACGGGGACGGCATCTGAGACGCGCGAAAGATTTTTCCTGACAACAAAGTCGTCCGGGCGCCGCCGCCGGGCGCGACTCTGTAGAATTAAGTTCTCTGATATGCCTGTCTGAGGACGGTCGTGTCCTGTTCGCCGTGCATACCACGGAATCCATTTCTACGAACAGACGAAAAATGGGGACATCATTCCGTTGACCTTTGGGCGAATCAGACTTTATCCAGACATCGCCGGAACAACGATGAAGTCGGCCCGGCCGAGCGTTCGACAACGGCTGTCGGACTGCTAGAGAATACATGATTTGACTGACGGTGCTGCCGCTCGGGTCGCGATCGTCGTCGAGTTCTGATCGGAACGACTTGCGCTCGCCTCGCACAGACTGCGGGGCGCACCGCCGCCGCGCGGATCGATGCGGCGCGCCTGAAATCCTGGATGGAGTGAGGACGAACGATGAGCGGACCGGGTCTGAGCGTGAGCGCCACGGCGGCACGCAATCTTGCGACGGCGACCGTCACCTCGGTCCAGAACGCGGCCAACACGCCGCGCTGGCTGCTCCGGCTCCTGCCCTTCGTGGACGTGGCGGGCGGGGTCTACCGCGTCAACCGCCGCGCCGTCGTGCTGGCGCGCCCCGGCCGGATCGATCTCGTCGCCGAGGACAAGGGGGACGGCAAGGTGATCCGTCCCGCCTCCCTGCGGGCCGTGCCGCTGTTCAGCCGGCTGGGCGATGCCGAGCTGGCGGCGCTGGCGGCCAAGTTCACCGAGAGCCGGCACAAGGCCGGAACGGTGATCCACGAGGAGGGCTCCGCCGGCCGCAGCCTCACGGTGGTGGCCGACGGCACCGTCGAGCTGACCCTGTCGGGCCCCTACAAGGGCCGCCTGCGCCAGGGGCTCGCCACGAAGGGCGACTATTTCGGCGATGCGGGCCTCGCCGGTGAGCGCGCGCCCGCCCCGGCCGTGAAGGCCCTGTCGGCCGTGACCCTCCTGACCCTCGACGCCGCCGCGGTGGAGAGCGAGGAGATCCGCGCCAAGATCGCGCAGTACCGCGAGGAGCGCGACCGCCTCAAAGGTCACACCAACTCCTACGGCGAGCAGGGGATCGAGCTGCTGGCGGTCCATACCGGCGAGCCGCGCCTGCCGACGACCTTCGTGGACTACGAGGTCGATCCGCGCGAGTACCACCTCTCGACCATCCAGACGATCCTCAACACCCATACCCGCGTCACCGATCTCTACTCCAACGAGATCGACCAGCTCCGCGAGCAGATCCGCCTCACGGTCGACGCCGTGAAGGAGCGCGAGGAGTGGGAGCTCCTGAACAACGCGCAGTTCGGCCTTCTCGGCGAGGTCGGCCCGCGCCAGCGCATCCCGACCCGCGGCGGCCCGCCCACCCCGGACGACCTCGACGAGCTGCTGACCCTGGTCTGGAAGAAGCCCGCCTTCTTCGTGGCCCATCCCCGCGCCATCGCGGCCTTCGGCCGGGAGGCGACCCGCCGCGGCGTGCCGCCGGTCGTCGTCCACCTGTTCGGCGCGCCGTTCATCACGTGGCGCGGCGTGCCGCTGGTGCCGAGCGACAAGCTGCCGATCGACCTCGACCCGGTGACCGGGGCCGAGACCACCTCGATCCTGCTGCTGCGCGTCGGCGAGGGCGAGCAGGGCGTGGTCGGCCTGCAGAAGTCGGGCGTGACCGGCGAGATCGAGCCCGGCCTGTCGGTGCGCTACATGGGCACCAACGACCACTCGATCGCCTCGCACCTCGTGACCCGCTACTTCTCGGCCGCCGTGCTGGTCGAGGACGCGATCGCCCGCCTCGATAACGTGCTGCTGGGCAACTACCATGACTACGCCTGAGGCTGTCGCCCTCGGGCTGCCCGGGGCGAGCCCGGGCGAGCTGGCCCACGCGGATCTCGTCGGGCGCCTCGCCCGGGAGATCTACGGGCAGGGGCAGGCCGCGAGCCGGCCCTTCGCCCCGGCGATCCCCGCCGGCCCCCAGGTCCCGCAGGCTCTCGAGAGCCTGCCCCAGGGCCCGGGCGGCGCGCCGCTGCCGAGCGCGCCCCTGGGCGTCCCCTCGGCACCCGCAGGCGGCCAGCCCGCCGGCCTGCAGCCCGACGCCTCCGCGCTGGCGGCGCGCTCCTTCGGGGCGCCGCCGGTCGGCCTGCCGGGCCTCTCCGGGCCGACCCTGCCGAACCTCGCACCCGCGAGCCCGGCCTTCGCCGATGTCGGGGCGATCCCGCCGGTCCACCCGGCGAGCCCGCGCCCGGTGCTGCCGGACTTCTCCTTCGCCGGCGCTCCGGCGCTGGCGGCCGCCCTCCCCGGCGGTCCGGAGCTGCACCGGCAGATCGCCGCGGACCACCCGCGCGCCAACGCCTTCGCGCACGCCCTCGCCCCGGCTCTCGTGCCGGCCGATCCGTCGAAAGTCGGCCGCGATGAGGCGCAGGAGCGCTTCGCCCGGACCGGCCGGCTGTCCCAGGCACCCGAGGCGCCGCCGTCCGACTACTACTTCCTGAACCTCGGCCCCGGGCCGGCCCGCAGGGCGCCGGCGAGCCCCCAGGTGGAGCCGGCCCGCGACCCGGGCCCGGCGCCGCGCCTGGCGGCGCAGGGATCGAGCCCGGTGGCGGCGCCCTTCGACGTGGAGCAGGTCCGCCGCGATTTCCCGGCCCTGCACCAGAGCGTCAACGGCCACCCGCTGGTCTGGCTCGACAACGCCGCCACCACCCACAAGCCGCAGGCCGTGATCGACGCGACCGCGGAGTTCTACGGGCGGCACAACTCGAACATCCACCGGGCCGCCCACACCCTGGCGGCGCGCTCCACCGACCTGTTCGAGGGCGGCCGCGAAGCGGTGCGCCGCTTCCTCAACGCCCCGTCGAAGGACGACATCGTCTTCCTGCGCGGCACCACGGAGGCGATCAACCTCGTCGCCAATTCCTACGGCCGGGCCCAGATCGGCCCGGGCGACGAGATCATCGTCTCGACCATCGAGCACCACGCCAACATCGTGCCCTGGCAGCTGCTGGCGCAGCAGACCGGGGCGACGCTCCGGGTGATCCCGGTCAACGACCGCGGCGAGATCATCTTCGAGCAGTACGCGGCGCTGCTGTCGGGCCGCACGAAGATCGTCTCGGTGACGCAGGTGGCCAACGCGCTCGGCACCGTGAACCCGGTGCGGGAGATCATCCAGCTCGCCCACGCCTACGGGGTGCCGGTGCTGGTCGATGCGGCGCAATCCTCGCCGCATATGCCGCTGGACGTCCAATCCCTCGACGCCGACTTCCTGGTCTTCTCCGGCCACAAGGTGTTCGGGCCGACGGGCATCGGCGCGCTCTACGGCAAGACCCACTTGCTGGAGGCGATGCCGCCCTGGCAGGGCGGCGGCCACATGATCGAGGACGTCACCTTCGCGAAGACCGTCTACAAGGGCGCGCCCGAGAAGTTCGAGGCCGGCACGCCCGACATCGCCGGGGCGGTCGGTCTCGGGGCGGCGCTCGACTACCTCGCGGGTATCGGCATGCCGGCGATCGCCGCCTACGAGCACGACCTCCTGGACTACGCGCAGGCGGGCCTCGCCGACGTGAAGGGCCTGCGCCTGATCGGCACGGCCCGGGAGAAGGCGAGCGTGATGTCCTTCGTGATCGAGGGGCAGACGAACGAGGCGGTCGCCCACCACCTCGATTCGCACGGCATCGCGGTGCGCTCGGGCCACCACTGCGCCCTGCCGGCCCTGCGCCGGTTCGGGGTCGACCAGTCGGTGCGGGCCTCGCTCGCCTTCTACAACACCCGCGCGGAGGTCGACGCCTTCCTGCGGGTGCTGCACACCTTGCCGCGAACGTGACCGGCGCGTCGCCGGCCGGCGGGCGCGGGGGCGTCGTGTCCGCGCCGAACCCTGCCCTGCGGGCGTGAGGATCCGCGCGACCCGTCGCCGACGTCCGGCGCGGCGCGCGGAACCCCTACGCCGCCGGCCGGAGATGCCGCGTCCGCACCGTGCCGTCGATGGCCCGCAGCGCGCGGAGCACCGCGTCCGCCTCGCCCGGCGGCACGGACGCGTCCACCACGACGTAGCCGAACTCGCCGTCCGTCTGCAGGTACTGCGCGTCGATGTTGAGCGACCGGCCCGAGAAGATCGCGTTGATCTGCCCGAGCACGCCGGGCACGTTCCGGTGCACGTGGAGGAACCGCGCGCCCGACAGGCGCGGCGGCAGCTGGACCTGCGGGAAGTTCACGGCGCCGAGCGTCGAGCCGGTCTGGACGTAGTCGACGAGCTTGCGGGCCACCTCCGCGCCGATGCGGTCCTGGGCCTCCTCGGTCGAGCCGCCGACATGGGGGGTGAGGAGCACGTTCGGAAGCCCCTGCAGGGGCGAGACGAAGCGCTCCGCGTTGGAGGTCGGCTCCACCGGGAAGACGTCGATCGCGGCCCCGGCGAGATGCCCGTCGCGCAGAGCCGCCGCCAGGGCGTCCAGGTCCACGACCGTGCCGCGGCTGTTGTTGATCAGGTAGGCGCCCGGCTTCATCGCGCGGATCCGCTCCGCGCCCATCAGCCCGTGGGTCAGCGGCGTCTCCGGGACGTGCAGGCTGACCACGTCGCTGGCGGCGAGCAGGGCCTCGAAGCTCTCGGCCGGCTCGGTGTTCCCGTGGCGCAGCTTGTCGGTGAGGTCGTAGAAGATGACGCGCATGCCCATCGCCTCGGCGAGGTTCGAGAGCTGCGCGCCGATATTGCCGTAGCCGACGATGCCGAGCGTCTTGCCGCGCACCTCGAAGGCGCCGGTGGCCGACTTGTCCCAGCCGCCTTCATGGGCCGCGACCGAGCGCGGCACGATGCGCCGGAGCAGCATCACGATCTCGCCGATCGTCAGTTCGGCGACGCTGCGCGTGTTCGAGAACGGCGCGTTGAACACCGGCAGGCCGCGGGCGCGCGCCGTCTCGAGGTCGACCTGGTTGGTCCCGACGCTGAAGCAGCCGATGGCGGCGAGGTCGGGCAGGACGTCGAGAAGCGCGGCGGTGACCTGCGTGCGCGAGCGGATGCCGAGGACGGTGACGTCGGCCAGTTCGCCGGCGTCCCCGGGGCTGACCGCGCGCGACAGCTGTCGGATGGCGCCGATCCCGGCCTGGGTGAAGATCCTGGACGCTGTCGGCGCTATGCTTTCGGTCAGAACGACGCGCTCGGTCGACACGGTCTGTCCTCTCTCCACGGACGGGATGCGATCCGCGACCTTGGCGCCGGCGCGGCGCAGCGGCAAGGGCGGCGCGGGCGGGACGGGGTTGCGGGCGCGCGGCGCGGGCCGCCCGCCCCGCGACGGGACGGCCCGGCCCCGTCGTCTCGACGGCGCGCGCCCGGCC
>NZ_JBKFBI010000208.1:0-7231 GCF_053346095.1 Methylobacterium sp. A52T
CCGCTGGCGGCCGCGCTCGGCGACGCCGAGGCCGCGCGCCTCGCCGGAACGCCGCCGGACCGGGACGGCCTCGTCGCCTGGCTGGACGCGGTCGTGGACGCCGCGGAGGCGCGCCGACAGGGGAATCCGTCCCGGGCCGCCACCGGCGACGCCGTCCTGCGGCGGGCGCTGGAGGCGGTCCTGCGCTACGCCGTGGCCGAGGGCGGGACGGAGGCCGTCGCCCGGCTGGCCGACCGGCGCCGCCCGACCCCGAAGACGCCGCGCGCCTACCAGCGCCTGTCCTGGGCGGAGCCGCTCCACCTCGCCCTGCGGGCCGCCCTCGTGCACGCCCCGGAGGCCGATTACGACGCCGCGGTCGCGCTCCTGAACGCGCGGATCGCCGAGGACCACGACTGGCCGGCGGCCTGCGCCTTCGCGTTCATCCTGGCCGACGACCGGGCCGCCCCGCACCCGCTCCAGCCCGTCGCGGTGGTCGAGGCCGCCGCGTCGGCGGGGATCGACGTGACGGCCGACACGGTCTACCTGCCGCTCCTCGCCGACGCGCCGCCGGAGGCGGTCGCGGCCTGGCGCGCCAAGCGCAGCTACCACCTCTACTTCGTCTACTGCGCCCTCGACGCGGCCGAGGCGGCCGCGACCTTGCTGGCGGTAGCCCGCGCCGCCGGGCAGCCGGCCCTGCCGGCCCTCGACTGGCTGCTGCACTACGCCCTCGACGAGCAGCGCCGCACGGTCGCCCTGGCGATCCTGTCGACGGGCGAGGCCGGGGCGCTCCCGGCCCTGCTGCCCCATCTCCACGAGAAGCCCGTCGCGGCCGCCCTCGACGCGGCTCTGGAGGCGGACCCCGCCGCGATCTTGCCCCGCTGCCTCGCGGCCCTCGCGGGCGGCCGGTCCGAGCCCGCCCTGCGCGCCCGGGTCAACCGGGCGCTCGACGCCCACGGGATAGACCGGGTCCGCGGCTGGCTCGCAGCGTCGGGCGGGCGCGGGGCCGGCATCCTCGACGCCCTGGCGGAGGCCCGCGCGGTGCCCCTCGCGGAGCCCGCCGCCTGGCCGCGGGTGCTGCGCGACCCGCCCTGGCGGGCCAAGGCCCGGACCCGGGACGACCTCGTCCTCGCCCTCGCGCCGCTGCCGACGCCGTTCGCCCATGCAGTGCCCGAGGTCTCCCCGAGTTACTGGCGGGCGCGGAACGCCGTCACCCTCGACGGCCCGGAGGCGCTGTCGGCCTTCGTGGCGGCCACCGAGCTGGCCCATCCGACGCAGGGCTGGAGCCGGATCCCGCCCCCGCTCTCCGGGCCGCCGCGCGACGATCCGCCGGCCCTGGTCGCCTGGGTCGCCGCGCGCGTCGCCCAGATCGACGAGGCCTGCCATTACTGGGCGAACTCGCCCTATCGCCAGCTGGTCGGCAGCCTGGAGCGGCAGCCCGAGCCCCTCGCGCTCGCCCTCTGGGCCCAGTCGCGCGTCGTGTCGGGATGCTTCCACGTCTCGCAGTGGCCGGAGATCGTGTGGGCGATGCTGTCGCGGTTCGGCGAGCGGGCGATGCCGGGCCTCGTCGGGCTGGTCGAGGCCGATCCGGTCGGGCTCCTGCCGGCGGTCCTGGCGGTGGACGATGGCCGCCTCGCCGCGCCCGCCGCCCGCGCCCTCACCAAGCTCAAGAAAGCCCGCGAGCCGGCCCTGGCCTGGCTGCGCCGCCATCCCGAGACCGCCCTCACCCGCCTCTTGCCCGACGCCGTGGGCCGGCCCGGGGCGCTGCGCGACGCCGCCGAGCACGCCCTGCGCGTGCTGGCGCAGGACCGGGCGGACGGCCGCGCCATCATCGCTGCCGTGGCCGCGCGCTACGCGGACCAGGCACTGGACGTGACCGAGGCGGTCGCGCAGGTGCTCGACCGCGATCCCCTCGCCCGCGTCCCCGCCAAGGTCGGCAGGCCGCCCGCCTGGGTCGTGCCGTCCATGCTGACCCGGCCGCGTCTGCGGGACGGGACCGCCCTGCCGGACGCCGCGATCCTGACCCTCTGCGAGATGCTGTCCTTCACCAACCCGGACGCCGTCTACGCCGGCGTGCCGATGGTGCGCGAGGCCTGCACCGAGGCGAGCCTCGCGGCCTTCGCGTGGGACCTGTTCTCCGCCTGGATCGCCGCCGGGACGCCCTCGAAGGACGGCTGGGCCCTGCGCGCGCTGGGCTGGTTCGGCACCGACGCCACGGCCCGCGACCTGACCCGCCTGATCCGCCGCTGGCCCGGCGAGGCCGCCCACGCCCGCGCGGTCACCGGCCTCGACGTGCTGGTCGATATCGGCACCGACGTCGCGCTGATGAACCTCAACGGCATCGCCGAGAAGCTGAAGTTCAAGGGGCTCCAGGAGAAGGCTCGGCAGAAGATCGCCCAGCTCGCCGAGGCCCGCGGCCTCACCCCCGAGGAACTGGCAGACCGGCTCGCCCCCGACCTCGACCTCGACGAACGGGGCGGCCTCGACCTCGATTTCGGCCCCCGCGGGTTCCGGGTCGGGTTCGACGAGACCCTGAAGCCCTGGGTCCGGGACGCCGCCGGCCAGAGGCTCAAGGACCTGCCCAAGCCCGCCAAGGCCGACGAGGCCGGCAAGGCCGCGGCGGCGGTGGCCCGCTGGGGTGCCCTGAAGAAGGACGCGCGGGCCGTGGCGAGCCTGCAGGTGGCCCGCCTGGAGGCGATGCTCGCTGGCGCCCGCCGGGTCCAGCCGACGGTGTTCGGCCCCTGCTTCGCCGCGCACCCGCTCGTGCGCCACCTCGCCCAGCGCCTCGTCTGGGCCACCTTCGCGGATGCCGACCCGCGGACCGGCCCGGGCCTGACCTTCCGGGTGGCCGAGGACCTGACCTTCACGGATGCCGACGACGCGCCGCTCGACCTCGACCTGACCGGGGCGGCCCCGGGCCTGATCGGCCTCGTCCATCCCCTGCAAATCGACGCGGGGGCGCTAGCGGCCTGGGGGGCGCTGTTCGGCGACTACGAGATCGTCCAGCCCTTCCCGCAGCTGGCCCGCGAGACCTACGCCTTCACGGAGGCCGAGGCGGCCGCATCGACCACGAGCCGCTTCGCCGGGACCGTCGTGGAGGCCAACCGCCTGCGCGGCATGGCCGCCCGGGGCTGGCCCCTCGGGGCGCCCCAGGATGCCGGGGTGGTGTGGTGGATCGAGCGCGCCGTGACCTTCCCGGGGGGCGCCGCCGGCCAGGCGTCGCTGACCTTCTCGGAGGGCCTGTTCACCGGCGCGGTGGAGTTCGAGGACCGGGAGCAGACCCTCGGCGACCTGACCCTCGGCTCGCCCTGGAGCAGCCGGACGGATCCGGGCCAGCGGATCTTCGGCGAGCTCGCGCCGGTGACGGCGAGCGAGCTCCTGCGCGGGCCGAGCCTCCTCGCCGGGACGCGGCTGCGGTGAGCCTCGACCCGGTCACGCGCTGGCGGCTCATCCTGGGCGAGGCGGCGGATTCCGCCTGCGCGGGGGCCGGCTGCGCCCTCTCGGGCGATGCGGCCGCCATGGATCAGGCGCTCGACTGGCTCTACGGCCGCGACGCCGAGGGCGCGGCGCGGGGAGAGCGCCGCCAGGGCGGGCGCGAGGGCTCGACGCTGACGGTGCCGGGCTGGATCAACGCGGTCCACACGCTCTTCCCCCACGAGACGATCGAGCGGCTGGAGCGCGACGCCATCGAGCTCTACGCCATCGACGACGTGGTCACGAACCCCGAGGTGCTGTCCCGGGTCGAGCCGAACGAGACGCTGCTGAAGGCGGTCCTGCGCACCAAGCACCTGATGGCGCCCGACGTGCTGGTGATGGCCCGCAGGCTCGTGCAGGAGGTGGTGCGGCAGCTGATGGAGCGGCTGGCCCGGGACCTCGCGGTGTCGTTCTCTGGGGTGCTCGACCGGCGGCGGCACACCCGCCTGCCCGGCGCCCGCGACCTCGACCTGAACCGGACGATCCGCGACAACCTGCGCCACTACGATCCCGAGAGCCGGCGGGTCACCGTCGAGCGGCTGCACTTCTTCGCCCGGAACCGGCGGCAGATGCGGCCCTGGCAGGTGATCCTGCTCGTCGACCAGAGCGGGTCGATGCTCGATTCCGTGATCCACGCCTCGGTGATGGCCGCCTGCCTGTGGAAGCTCCCCGGCATCCGCACCCACCTCGTCGCCTTCGACACGGCGGTGGTCGACCTGACCCGCGACTGCGACGACGCCTGCGAGATGCTCATGAAGGTGCAACTCGGCGGCGGCACCGATATCGGGGGCGCCGTGCGCTACGCGGCCGGCCTGATCACCGCGCCGGAGCGGGCGATCGTGGTCCTGGTCTCCGACTTCTACGAGGGCGCGAGCGAGGCCGCCCTGGTCGAGCAGGTGCGGGCGCTCTCCGGCCAGCGGACCCGCGTGCTGGGCCTCGCGGCCCTCGATTCGGAGGCGCGGCCCGCCTACGACCGGGCGATGGCCCAGCGGCTCGTGGCGGCCGGCGCCGAGATCGGCGCGATGACGCCCGGCGAACTCGCCGGCTGGCTCGCCGCCGCGATCCGGGCCTGACCGGCGCCGATGGCCCGCCCCGACCTCCGCGCCCTCACGGATGACGGCCTGATCCAGCTCGCCAATGCCGGGCTGGTGAAGCGGGCGCTGCGCGAGGTGGCCGCCGGCCAGGGGCCGGAACTCGCGGAGGCCGGGGACGGCACCGTCGAGGCGCGCTTCGCCGACGGCACGGTCACGCGGCTCGGCCCCGGCCGGCCTCCCGGCGAGGCCGCCTGCACCTGCCCGGCGAGCGGGATGTGCCGGCACCGGGTCGCCCTCGTCGTCGCCTACCGGGCCGCCCCGGTCGCGGACGGGCCGGCCGACGGGACCGGCGATGGGGCTGGCGATGGGGTCCCCGAGGGTGCGGCGGTGACGGCCGCGGCGCCGGTCGCCTGGGATCCCGGCACCCTCGACGGCGCGGCCCTCGAGGCGGGGCTCGGCGGCGCCGCGGCGGCGGAGCTGCGGCGCCTCCTGGCGGGTGGGATCACGGTCGGGCTGGAGCAGGGCGCCGTCCCGGCCGCGCGGCTCCCGACCGCGACCGTGCGCTTCCTCGTGCCCGACGCTGTCGGCTACGCCCGCTGCGACTGCGCAGCCGGGGGCGGCTGCGCCCACGTCGCCCTGGCGATCCGCGCCTTCCGGGATTCCGCGGGCGCCCCCGAGATCCGCCTCGGCGGCGCGGCCCCGGCCGGAGCGGAGGCGAAGCCGGCGGAGACGGACCTCGCGGAGGCCGCCGACCGGGTGGTCGCCGGCCTGCTGGAGGCCGGGGTCGTGTCCGGACCGGAGGCGCACGGCGCGGCCCTCGTCCGGCTCCGGCGGGCGGCCGAGAGGCGGGGCGCCACGCAGCTCCTGCTGGCGGAGGCGGACCTCGACGGGCAGGTCGCGGCCTATGCCGCGCGCCACGCCGCCTACGACGCGGCCGTCGTCCTGGCGCTCGCCACCGAACTCCTCGGCCGCGTCCGGGGCGGTGAGGCCGCCCTCGGCCTCGGCCAGCCCTACGAGACCGCCATGGGCAAGACCCGCCTCGTCTCCCTGGGTGCCCGGCTCCTCGCCCGCGGGCGCGGTGCCACCGCCCGGGTGGCCCTGGCCGACACCGATACCGGCGCGCTCCTGGCCCTGGAGCGCGCGTTCGTGCCGGGCGAGGCCGAGGCGGATATCGCGGCCGGCCTGCCCGGGCGCCTCCTCAGCCCGGGCCTGTCCGTCTCGGGCACCGGCCAGGGCCAGATCCTGACCAGCGTCGCGCGGCGCCGGGCGGACGGGCTCCTCGCCCTCGGCCAGGGCGCGCGGGGCCGCACGGCGCTGCTGCCGCGGGACGCCCTGGTGACCCTGCCGGCCCCCCTGGCGGCGCGGGACCTCCCGTCGATCCTGCGCCGCCTCGCCGACCGGCCGCCCTTCTTCCTGCGCCCGCGCGACCGGCTGGAGGCCTTCCACGTCTTCCCCGTCGAGGCGGTCCTGGGACAGGCCTGGGCGCCCGGCGCCCAGACGTGGCAGGCCGCCGTCGCGCTGCCGGGGGCGGGCGGCACGCTGCATCTCGCCCGAGCCTACGACCCCGCCGCGCCGCACGCCCTGGACGCCCTCGCGGGCGCCTGCGCGGGGCGCTGGGGACCCGTGCGGCAGGTCGCCGGCCCGGTGCGGATCGAGGACGGCGCTCTGGTCTGCGATCCCTGGTCGGTGTCGGTCGACCGGCTCGTCGTGCCCGACCTCGCCGCCCCCGACGGCGCCGGCCACCCGATCCAGCCGGCGCCGGACCTGGGACCGGCCACGCTCCTCGACGAGGCGACCGCGCTCCTGGCGAACGCCCTCCATGCGGGGCGGCGGGCCTTCGCGGCCAGCGCCCGCGCCGGCGGCGCCGACCTCGTCGCACGCCTCGCCGCGGCCGGTCATCCGGCCACCGCCGCGCGGCTCTCCGCCTTCCTCTCCGCCGCCCTGGCGGCTCCGGGCGCGCAGTCCGAGCCCTTCGCCCGGGCCGCCATCTGGGTCGCCGCCATGCGCGACGATCCCGGGCCGGACGAGGCCTGATCAGGGGCCTGATCACGGAATCGTGCGCGCACGGTTGCCCCCTCGGTCCCGCTGGGGCAGGTTTCCGCGGCTTCGGGCGCCGCGATTCGCCGGCCGGCCCGTCCCGGTCGTTTCGCGAGGAGCCCGGATGCGAGGACCTGTCGACCGTGGCGCGCGCGCGACGCATCCCTGCCCGGCCGCGCGGGCCGGCGCGGTGGCATGAGGGTCGTCCGCGCGGCGCGCCTCCACCTGCGGGACGCCACCTCCGACAAGGTCTACGACGTCGACCTGATCGAGAACGAGGCCCTCGGGACGCCCGAGCGCTACTTCGTCAACACGCGCTACGGCCGGCGCGGCGCGACCCTGCGCGAGGGCTCCAAGACGCCCCAGCCCGTGACCGCCGAGGCGGCCGCCCGGGTGTTCGACAGCGTGGTCGTCTCCAAGATCAACGGCGGCTACCGGCGGGTCGACGGCCCGGAGACCGCCGCGCCCGAGGCGACGCCCGACGGGCGCGATGGCGTCCTGCGGGCGCGGCTCTCCGCCTGCCTGCGTGAGAGCTGGGCCGAGCGCGACCGCGACCGCCTGCTCTGGCGCATCGGCGAGCTGCGGCTGGCCGCGGCCGCCCCGGACCTGATCGCCCTCGCGCGGGGCCTCGGCCCCGCGCGGGCGAGCTACGCCCTGGTCTGGGCGCTCGCCCGGGCGGCGGGCCCACAGGCCGGTCCGGCGCTCGCGGC
>NZ_JBKFBI010000209.1:0-7032 GCF_053346095.1 Methylobacterium sp. A52T
GTGGGCGCGGCCCGCCGGACGCGCGGCGAGGCGGTCCGGCGCGGCCGCGCGGGCGGTCGCCCGGACGACGCGCGCCTCCGGGTTGCCGAGGATCGCCTGGGCGCGGGCGCAGTAGAGCTGCGACAGCGGCGACATCGCCTCCGAACCGTGGCCCGCCCGGTACTTCATCAGGGCGCGGCAGAGGTCGCCGTCGGCCCGGCGCCACGCCTCGGCGAGGTAGCGGACGCCGTAGCGGACGTTGATCTCCGGCGACGCCAGCTCGGCGACGGTGCCGCGGAAGCCGAGCATCGCCGCGGTGGTCGGGCGGACCTGCATCAGCCCGACCTCGCCGACGCTGCCGACCACGGTGGGGTCGTAGCCGCTCTCGATCCGCGCGACGGCGTCGGCCACCGCGAGGGGCAGGCCGGTGCCGGCGGCCTCGCGGGCGATGAGCGGCAGATAGCGGGCGCGGGCGTCGGCGGCGACCGGTGCGGGTATGGCCGCAGGCGCGGGCGGGACCGGCGGCAGCGCGGCCATGCCGACGGCGTGCACCGCCATGAAGGTGGCGGGCCGGGCCTGCGCGGGGGCGGCGCAGGTCAGCAGCAGGAGAAGCAACGGAGCGCGCATCGGCCGCCACGGAGAGGAACCGGGACCTGTCTATCCCGGCCGCCTCAACGAAGCCTTTCGCCGGCGCGCGCCCTACTGGATGGGGCCGCGGTCCCGCGCCTGCAGCAGCCGCAGGGCCTCGCCCAGGACCGCGTGGAGGTCGGCCGCGCCCTGCTGGCTCAGCGGCAGGCCGACCCGCTGCCCGTGGATCGTGTCGAGGACCAGCATGGCGAGGTCCTCGCCGATCAGCAGGTTGGATCCGGGCAGGCAGAGCGGCAGGACGAAATCGCCCTCGACCTCGCCGAGGGCGTCGACCGCGTCCGCGGGCCGGAAGGGCGGTTTCCGATCGGTCATCGCTCCCCTCCTCCCATTCCTCCCGGCGCCTCGGCTCAGCCGCGGTCCGGCATCCGCACCGAGCGCACCGTGAGCGTGTCGATCTCCAGCGAACCGACCTCCAGGGTGCCGACCCGGGCGCGGCCCACCGAGAGGCGGCCGATCGCGAAGGCGCCGACCGCCACGACGCCGAGGGCCGCGGCCCCGAGGGCCAGCGCGCCCAGGGCCGACGCCCCGATCGCCCCCGCGCCGACGGTGCCCGATCCCAGGATCGCCGTGTCGTGGGACGGGATCACCCCCGTGCCGTCGGGGCGGCTCTGCGCCTCCGGAACCCTCGAACGCGACATGCGGATTCCTCTCCGAGCGGGCGACTCCGGAGCCAGCTATACCCGACGTTAACCGCGTTTTCACGCCGCTCGGAGACGATGGCGCTCGATCCCGGCCGGCCCGGACCGCGCGTCCGCCGCCAGAGAGGACGTCGCCCGTGCAGCACCTGTTCCAGGCCGTCGCGATCTTCGCGTTCGGCTGCCTGCTGATCCATGCCGGTCGCGCCTATGCCCGGGCGACCACGCTCCTGCTCTCCGCGACCGCGCTGATGCTGAGCGTCACCCTCGGCACCGTGCTCTGCCAGCGGATCGGCCTCCCGGGGCGCTCCGTCGCGGCCGGCCCGTCCTACACGGTGGCGCTCGGCCGGCCCGCTCCGTAGAGCCGCGTCTGGTCGGACGGGATGCGCCCGAGGCTCGGGGCGGTGTCGCGCGGTGGGGCCGCGCCGGTCGAGCGGGATCAGGGCCAGACGCGGATCGCCACCGGGCGGCGCAGCAGGTCGCGGTCGGAGGTGATCGTGCAGCCCTCCGTGCGCAGGCTCGCGTAGGTCAGCAGCGCCCGGTCGCCGACGTCGTCGAAGTTGCGGCCGCGCGCGTCCGGGTCGAGCAGCGACGGGTAGGCGAGGAGCGGCGCCGTCGCCGCGCACGGGTCGTCGTAGAGGGTCGCGCCCTCCAGGAGCAGGCGCGGGCTGTCCCAGGCGATCAGGTCGCGGGAGGTGGTCCAGTAGAAGCCCGACCGGGGAAAGCCCTCCCCCGCCTTGGCCATGAACACGGCGATCCAGGCGCCCGTGCCGCGGTGCCGGACGACGGCGCCGACCGGGCCCGGGAACGGCCCGACCGGCCGGCAGGTCGCCGTGTTCGGGCGGGCGGCGCGATAGGGATCCGGGAAGGCGGCGGTGAAGCCGGTGCCGGTCCAGGCCCGCCAGCGGGTCGGATCGGCCGGGTCGTCGCTGCGGAACAGGCAGACCCCCGCCTCCTGGTCGCTGCCGGGCCGGGTCCAGCCGGTGGTCGAGGCGAGGAAGTACCGCCACGTCCCGTCCGCGACGATGTTCGACGGGTTGAAGAAGCCGCGGTGGCGGCCCTGGTCGATCTCCTGCCGGAACGGCGCTCCGGCGACCACCGCGGGCGGGCTCTGCCGCTTGAAGCTGCGGCCGCCATCCGTCGAGGCGGCGGCCGTGATCGTGTTGTACCAGCAGGCCATGTAGCTGGCGGCCGGGCAGCGGCCGGGATGCTCGTTGGCCTGGTACTCGTGGTGGAGGAGCGCGGCCACGCGGCTCCCGTCCTCGGTCCAGGTGGCGGTGATCCAGGAGCGGTCGTCGTAGGTGGCCGGATCGGGCTTCTCGCCCGAATCGAGCACCACCGCGCAGTCGATCTTGAGATGCGCGAGGTCGGGACCGCGCAGCGCCCGGTTGCGGTAATGCATCCCGTAGAGCGCCACCGCGCCCGACGCCTCCCGGAAGGCGCGCGCCGGCGCGTCGGGCACGTCGGCGCCGTCGCAGGCGTCGCGCCCCGCCTTGAAGACGAGCGCGGGCGGCCCGACCAGCGTCAGCGCCGAGAGCGGCGGCTCCGGCGCGGCCGCGGCAACGCGCGGGAGGAGCGGCAGAAGCACCAGGGAGAGCGCCAGGGAGAGCGCCAGGGAGAGCGCCAGGGGAAGCGTCGGCAGGATCCGGCGCGCCGCCGCCCCGGAGCCGGTTGAGCGCGCGGCGCGCGCCCGTCCGGCGATCCCGTTCGCCCAACCCATGATCGCCACCCGGCTGCGTCCCGGCCGCGCCTGGACAAACAGGCGGAGATTCGCTTGAGAACCATTACAGAGTGCTTGCCGCCGACCGGACGCGCGCGGCCCGACCGAAAGTCATCCATGGTTCTCCTGATCCTCGGGCTGGTGCTGTTCCTCGGCACGCACGCCTTCTCGATGGCCCGCACCCGGCGCGCCGCGATCGTCGGCCGGATCGGCGAGGGCCGCTACAAGCTCGGCTACACCGCCCTGTCGCTGCTCGGGCTCGTGCTGATCGGGATCGGCTTCCACGATTACCGGCTCGCCGGCTACATCCCGGTCTGGGATCCGCCGGTCTGGACGCGCCACCTCGCCCTGGCGCTGGTCTGGCCCGCCTTCGTGTGCCTCGCGGCCGCCTACCTGCCCGGCCGTATCCGCGCCAAGGCCAAGCACCCGATGCTGCTCGCCGTGAAGATCTGGGCGACGGCGCACCTCCTCGCCAACGGCGATCTCGGCTCGATGCTGCTGTTCGGCGGATTCCTCGCCTGGGCGGTGACCGCCCGGATCAGCGCCAAGCGCCGGGGCCTCGCCCCGGGGGCGGTCGCGGCCCAGCACGGCGGTCCGGCGGCGGCCCCGCTGGGCTGGCGCAACGACGTCCTGGCCCTGGTGATCGGCACGGCCGCGTGGTTCGTCTTCGCCCGCTACCTGCACTACCCGGTGATCGGCGTGCCCGTCTGGCCGGGCACCGCGGCCTGAGACGGCGCCGGAGAGGGCACCCGAGACGACACCCAAGACATGGCCTGTCGCCAACCCGGCGCCCGTGTGTTAGGCGCGGGGCCCGAACGCGACGAGGTGGCCCGCTGAGATCATGCGGGCCGGGATAGAATGGCCGAGAACAACGAGTTCCTTCGCGAGGTCGACGAGGATTACCGCCGCGACCGGATCCTCCAGATCTGGAAGCGCTACAGCGGCGTGATCATCGCGCTCGCCGTGCTCCTGGTGGCGGGCGTCGCGGGCTGGCGCTACTGGCAGGCCCAGCAGCGCGCGGCGGCCGAGGTCGCCTCGGTGCAGTTCGACGACGCCAACCGCCTCGCCAAGGACGGCAAGGTCGCGGAGGCCGACAAGGCCTTCGACGCCCTGGAGGCGCAGGGCCCGGCGGGCTACCGCCTGCTCGCCCGGTTCCGGGCGGCGGCCGAGACCGGCAAGCGCGACCCGGCGGCCGGGGCCGCGGAGTTCGACAAGCTCGCCGACGATACAGGCCTCGGCGACGGCCTGCGCGACCTCGCCCGCCTGCGCGCCGCGCTGCTGCGCCTCGACGGGGCGAACCCGGATCCGGCGCTCGCCAACCTCCAGGGCCTCGCCGCCGGGACTCCGTTCCGCCACACCGCCCGCGAGATGCTGGGCCTCGCCGCCCTGAAGAAGGGCGATTACGAGGACGCCAGCCGCTGGTTCGACCAGATCGTGGCCGATCCCGACACGCCGCGGAACCTGCGCGAGCGGATCGAGGTCTACGCGGCGATCGTCGCGGGCGGCCCCGTGACGGTGACCGCGGCCAAGCCCGAGCCCGCCGCCCCGCCGCCGCCGATCACGCGCTGATTTCATCGTCCGGACTGTCTCGAGAACCACCATGGATATGCCGACCGTCGCGATCGTCGGGAGGCCGAACGTCGGCAAGTCGACCCTGTTCAACCGCCTCGTGGGCAAGAAGCTCGCGCTGGTCGACGACCGCCCCGGCGTGACCCGCGACCGGCGCGAGGGTGACGTCGCGTTCGGCGGCCTCCAGTTCCGGGTGATCGACACCGCCGGCCTGGAAGAGGCCGACGCCGCGACCCTCACCGGCCGGATGCGCATGCAGACCGAGGCGGCGATCCTCGCCGCCGACGTGGTGCTGTTCGTGATCGACGCCCGCGCCGGCGTGCTGCCGGCCGACCAGCCCTTCGCCGAGCTGGTGCGCCGCGCTGGCTGCCCGGTGATCCTGATCGCCAACAAGGCCGAGGGCGGTGCCGGCCTCGCCGGGGCCTACGAGGCTTTCACCCTCGGGCTCGGCGACCCGATCCCGTTCTCCGCCGAGCACGGCGAGGGCCTGGGCGAGTTGCACGAGGCGCTCAAGGGCGTCCTGCCCCAGCGCGACGAGGACGAGGAGGCCGACGACGACGCCCCCGGCGGCCGCGCCCTGAAGGTCGCGATCGTCGGCCGCCCGAATGCCGGCAAGTCGACCCTGATCAACCGCATGCTCGGCGAGGACCGGCTGCTCGTCGGCCCCGAGGCCGGCATCACCCGCGACTCGATCTCCCTCGACTGGGAGTGGCGCGGGCGGCGGATCAAGCTGCACGACACCGCCGGGATGCGCCGCCGCGCCCGGATCGACGACAAGCTGGAGAAGCTCGCGGTCTCGGACGGCCTGCGCGCCGTGCGCTTCGCCGAGGTGGTGGTGGTGCTCCTCGACGCGACGATCCCGTTCGAGAAGCAGGACCTCACCATCGTCGACCTCGTCGAGAGCGAGGGCCGCGCCCTGGTGATCGGCCTCAACAAGTGGGACCTGGTCGCCGACCAGCCGGGCCTGCTCAAGCAGCTCCGCGAGGATTGCACGCGGCTGCTGCCGCAGGTGCGCGGCGTCGGGGTCGTGCCGCTCTCGGGCCTTGCGGGCGACGGCGTCGACAAGCTGATGCAGGCGGTGGTGCAGGCCGCCGAGGTCTGGGACCGGCGCGTCTCGACCTCGCGCATCAACGACTGGCTGAACGAGGCCACCTCCCGCAACCCGCCGCCGGCGGTGTCGGGCCGGCGGATCAAGATCCGCTACGCCACCCAGGTGAAGAGCCGGCCGCCGCACTTCGCGCTGTTCGGCAACCAGCTCAACGCCCTGCCGAAATCCTACACGCGCTACCTCGTGAACGGCCTGCGCGAGGCGTTCGACCTGCCGGGCACGCCGATCCGCCTGTCCCTGCGGACCTCGCAGAACCCGTTCGACAAGGGCTGATCCGAGCTCCTGTCGTCCTTGCGAGCGGAGCGAAGCAACCCAGGGTCACGCCAAGCCTTCCGAGGTCGCGCTACCCCGGGTCACTTCGCTGCGCACGTGATGACGGCGCGGATGCGGCACCTCTCAGCGGACCGCGTCGGCGATCCAGTCCACCGCGGCCGCCAGGGCGGCGCGCTCGTCCTGATCCGCGGCGAGCGCCGCCTCGTAGGCCGCGATCTGCTCGTCCGCGCTGGTCCCCTCGGCCACGATCGCCCGCGCCCGGGCCACGTCCGCCGCGCAGCCGAGGGCGTCCGCGTCCTCTGCCACCAGCGTGAGCACCGCCTCCAGCGCCTCGGCGAACGGCACGGCCTCGCCCCGCGCCTCGTCGATCAGGGACGCGGCGACGCCGCTGTGCTGGGCGCGCCAGAGGTTCTCCGAGGCCAGCGCCCGCGAGACGCCGTCGAGCCCGGCATGGAGATCCGGCCGGCGCGCGCACAGGCGCACGAGGCAGCGGAACAGGGCGGCGATGCAGAGCGAGTCGTCGAGGCGCGTGCAGGCGTCGGCGATGCGCAGCTCCAGCGTCGGGAACTTGATGGAGGGCCGCAGCGACCACCACAGGAAGCTCGCGTCCGCGATGGCGCCCGACCGGGTCATGATGGCGACGAACCGCGCGTGGGCGGCGGCGTCGGCGAAGAGTTCCGGCAGGCCGGTGCGCGGCAATTCCCCGAAGACGCTGAGCCGGTAGGCCCGCAGGCCCGTCGCCTCGCCCTGCCAGAACGGCGAGGAGGCCGACAGCGCGAGCAGCAGCGGCTGGAACGGTAGCAGCCGGTTCATCAGGTCGACCCGGGCGTCGGGGTCCGGAACCTCGACGTGGACGTGCATGCCGCAGATCAGGGCCCGCCGGGCCGCGATGCCGACATCCGACAGGATGCCCTTGTAGCGCTCCCCGTCGGTGGCGGTCTGGCGCGACCAGCGCGCGAGGGGGTGCGTGCCGCAGGCCAGCAGCCGGAGGCCGTTCTCGGCCGCGATCCCGGCGAGCTGCGCCCGCTGGCCGCCGAGGTTGTCGCGGGCGGGGGCCCCCGCGGGGGGGGGGGGGGGGGGGGCCCCCGCCCCGGCCGGGG
>NZ_JBKFBI010000021.1:0-56870 GCF_053346095.1 Methylobacterium sp. A52T
CCGAGCGCACCGTCGAAGGGCTATGGTCGGCCATCGGACGGCTCATCGACACCGTAACGCCAGACGAGTGCGCCAATTTCTTCGCCGCTGCAGGATACGACCCAGAATAAACCGAAAACGCTCTAGCGCCGACGCCGGTGGCGGTAGCCAGTGGAGAACGAGGCGTATTGCCGGCCGCGCACGGACCGGTAGCGCCGACGCCGACTGGTGCTGGCCTCGACCGTCTCCTCCACCTGCGGGATCGGCTCGGCCATGGCCGCCGCAGGCGTCGCCGCCATGGCGACCGCCGTATCGGCCGAGGCGTAGCCTCCGGCGACGTTCTTGGCCGCCGGGCCGAACATCGCGAGACACTGGTTGTAGGCGAGGTCGTTCTTGAGACGCTCGCATTCACCGATGGAGCGCGGTGTTCCCTGCGCCAGGGCCGGCAGGGGCGCGAGCAGCACGACGAGAGCGGCCAGCGGCTTGAGGCAGAGAGTCGGGCGGTGCACGGAGGGGGTCTCGAGCGGCGACGGCAGGCTTGTGATCCCCGAGTGCGGCGAAATCGAGGGTTGGCCTCAGCGATCGGGCCGCTCCATCCAACGGATCAGCGGCATCAGCGGGAAGATCCACGCGATGCCGAGGATCGAGTAGATCACCGCCTGCACCGCCGCCGGCGTCTCCGAGATGCGGCTGTCGGCCAGGGTCATCGCCAGCGGCCCGTAGAGGCAGACGAAGACCAGAATCGCTAGAGTGCCGATCAGGGTCCGGGTTCGGCGGCGCATTGCTGTGTTCCTGGACCGTGCCTTCGGACTGTGCCCCCGGCCCCGCGGAGGGCACTGCGGGCTCGGATGGGCGACGGCTACCGTTCCGGGAACCGGTTGGCAACGCGCCCGCTTACGCGGGCTGCGGCGCCGGCGCCGTTGATGGGCGATCGGACATCCCCTAACCCGGGCACCGCGGGGGCATCCCGGCCTCCGCGGAAGGGACGTGCATGGACATGAGTGGCGCGGGCGACCGGCGGTCGGGGGCGGTGCGGGCCTGGCTCTACGTGGTCGCGGCCCTCGTGGTCGCCATGGTGGCGGTCGGCGGCGCCACGCGGCTGACCGGGTCCGGCCTGTCGATCACCGAGTGGCGCCCCGTCACGGGTGCGATCCCGCCGTTGACGGAAGCCGACTGGGCGGCCGAGTTCGCCAAGTACAGGGACACGCCGCAATACAACATCCTCAACCAGGGGATGGGATTGTCCGCCTTCAAGGTGCTCTACGGCTGGGAATGGGGACACCGCCTGCTCGGCCGGGTGATCGGCCTCGTGTTCTTCCTGCCGCTGATCGTGTTCTGGTGGCAGGGCCGGATCGGCCGGCGGCTCGGCCTCGGCCTGCTCGGTCTCGGCGCGCTCGGCGGTCTCCAGGGCGCCATCGGCTGGATCATGGTCGCCTCGGGCCTCCAGCCGGGCATGACGGCCGTGGCGCCGCTCAAGCTCGCCCTACACCTCACCACCGCGAGCCTGATCCTGGCCGGGCTGGTCTGGCTGGCCGCGGGCCAGCGCCCCGGCGTTCTGGCGCCGGCGCCGGTGCGCCTGCGGGCCACGGCCCTGCTGCTGCCGATCCTGGTCCTGGTGCAGATCTTCCTCGGTGGCCTCGTCGCCGGCTCGCATGCCGGCCTCGTCTACAACACGTGGCCGACTATGGACGGCCGCCTCGTCCCGCCGCTGGACAGCCTGTTCGCGATCCGGCCCTGGATCGAGAATTTCATCGACAACCACGCCTTGGTTCAGTTCGACCACCGGGTTACGGCCTACCTCGTCTTCGTCGTGGCGGTGCTGCACGCCGTCGATGCCCGGCTCACCGGCCCGAAGAGCGCGGCCGGGCGGGCCACGGGGGTCGTCATCCTCTTCATCGCCCAGATGGCGCTCGGGATCGCGACTCTGCTCCTCGCCGTCCCGCTCTGGGCGGCGCTCGCGCATCAGGTGCTCGCCATGGCGGTGCTCACGATGGCCACGGTTCATGCCCGCCTCAGCCGGGGATCCGGCTTGGTCGAGCCCGCAGCCGCCGAGCCGCCGCTGGGCTTCGAGGGGCTAGCCGCCGGCCGCGTCTAGGCTCCCGTGCGGTGCAGCGGCCTTGCTGCGCCGCACGAGACTTTTACCGCTTTCAGTGGAACCTTGGGATAACTCCCCATCAGCAATCTGCACATGGAACGACTAAGACTTCTCAAGCTTTAAGCTGCACGCGTTGCAGGAGGCTTCAAGATGTCTCTCGCGGAGGATGGTCGACCGCTCTCCCTGACCTGGCACTACACGCCGCGGGAGATCATGGCGGATGGCGTGATCCACGGTCTCGGCGTGGTGCTCGGCCTCGCCGGTGCCGTGGCCCTGGTGGCGACCGCTGTCACGGCGCATCTCGGTCTCGGAGAGCGGGCGGCCGTCGTCGTTTACGCCACGGCCCTCGTCCTGATGCTCGGCGTCTCGGCCGTCTACAATCTCTACCCTGTCAGCCCGCGCAAGTGGCTCCTACGCCGCGCCGATCACGCCCTGATCTACCTGATGATCGCTGGGACCTACACGCCGCTGGTCGCCCTCGTCGGGTCGGGTCCGCGGGCCTACGCGCTCCTGGCGATGATCTGGGTCGTGGCCCTCATCGGGATCGCCGTGAAGCTGTTTCTGCCGGGCCGGTTCGACCGTCTGTCGATCGGGCTCTACCTGTTGCTCGGCTGGAGCGGGCTGTTCGCCTACGAATCGGTGATCGCGGCCCTTCAGCCCACCGCCCTGTGGCTCCTCGGAATGGGCGGGGCGCTCTACTCGATCGGCGTCGTGTTCCACATCTGGCGGACCCTGCCCTTCCAGAACGCGATCTGGCACGGCTTCGTCCTCGCCGCCACGGCCTGCCACTACGGGACGATCTGGGCCAGCCTGAACGGCTCGCCAATGACGTAGGGTTGGAGTCGATTGCGACCGCGCGCGTAAAACTCCGGTTACCGTCCCGATGGAAAGGTCGAGAACCGGCGACCTGCTTTAAGTTTCCCGCGACCACGGGTGCACCACAACCTGGGGACTGATATTCCCGGGAGCTGGACCGTGGTCCCGAAGACGAACGACTCTGGCATCGCCCAGCGTTACCGGATCCTGCACGTGTTCCGGGCGCCCGTCGGCGGCCTGTTCCGGCATGTGATGGATCTCGCCCGCCTCCAGGCGGCCGCGGGACACCATGTCGGTCTCGTGTGCGACGCCAGCACCGGCGGCGAGCGCGCCGCCGGGTCCCTCGCGGAGCTGATGCCGTGCCTCGATCTTGGCCTCGTCCGGATCCCGATGCGCCGGAATCCGCATCCGTCGGACTGGTCCTGCCTCCGGGCCGTGGCGCAGAGGGCCGCGGAGGTCGGCGCGGAGGTTCTGCACGGACACGGCGCCAAGGGCGGCGCCTATGCCCGGCTCGCCGCGGCGGGTCCGGTGATCCGCGCCTACACGCCGCACGGCGGCAGCTACAATTACCGGCCGGGCAGCCCTCTGCACCGCCTCTACATGGGTGCCGAGGCGGTGCTCGCCCGCCGCACCGACGCGTTCCTGTTCGAGAGCGAGTACGTCGCCGGCCGCCATCGGAGCTTCGTCGGCGGTCCCGAGCGCGTGACGCGGATCGTGCACAACGGCATTGCCGAGGCCGAGTTCGCGCCGCTGGACCGCGTCGCCGAGCCCTTCGACCTGCTCTACGTCGGCGAGCTGCGGGAGGCCAAGGGCCTGCCTTACCTGCTCGAGGCCCTGGTCCGGCTGCGGGCCGAGGGCCGGGCGCTGCGCCTGCTCCTCGTCGGGTCGGGACCGGATGCCGAGATCCTTCGCGACACCGTGGCGCGGCTCGGCCTCGCCGACGCAGTGGCGTTCGAGCCGCCGCAGGCGATCCGCTCCGTGCTCGCCCGCGGGCGCATCCTCGTCGTCCCGTCGCTCGCGGAGTCGCTGCCCTACGTCGTGCTGGAAGCCGCCGCGGCGGCGCAGCCCCTGGTCGCCACCCGGGTCGGCGGAATCCCAGAGATCTTCGGCGCGGCCGCCCGCGACCTCGTGCCGTCGCGCGACCCGGCGGCGCTCGTGGAGGGGATTCGACGGGTCCTCGACGCCGCGCCGGAGGCCCTGGCCGAGCGGACGCAGGGCCTCAGCGCCTCGATCCGGCAGCGCTTCTCCCTCGAACGCATGGGCAGCGAGGTGATCTCAGGCTACGCCGCAGCCTTCGAGGCCCGCGCGGAGCGCCGCGATCCCGCGCCGCGGGCGATCGCCGGGGCCCGGACCGCCTGACGACGAGACCAGCAGCAAGAGGAACGGGGGCCTGTGCGCCGCGGTGGAAAAGGCGGCGGCGCCCGCGCTCTTAAATGTTCCCACAACGCCCCGTGCCAGGGTTTCGCCGAGGCAGCGACCGCAAGGCTCGGGGGGAGACGATCGATGAGCGCGTTCGACATTCGCGATCTTCTCGAGGCCGCCGTCCCGATGGAGGCGTCCTCGACCCCGGCCGCGGGCAGCGTGCCCCTCGCCGAGACCGCCGCCCCCGGCCCGACGGCGATCTCGCCCGTCGTGGTGGCCGGTCTGGTGCGCGGGCTGGAATGCGCGCTCATCTTCGGCTTGGGCGCATTGCTGCACGTGCTGATGCTCCGCGGCCGCGTCCCGTTCGGGCTGACCTACGCGGGCGCGATCGGCATGATCGCGGTGATCACCGTTACGCTGATCCAGGCGTCCGGCGGCTACCGGGTCGCAGCTTTCCGGAGCTTCTTCAAGACCGCCGTCCGGCTGATCGCGGCGTGGTCGATGACGTTCCTGATGGTCGCCGCCGGCCTCGTGCTGGCCAAGGTCGCCGACCACTACTCGCGCCTCTGGCTCGCGACCTTCTTCGGCACCGGCCTCGCGATGCTGCTGGTCGGCCGCTTCGTCCTGTTCCGCATCATCGATGCCCAGACCCGGGCGGGACGGTTCGACCGGCGCACCGCGATCGTGGGCGGCGGGCAGCCCGCGGAGGATCTGATCGCCGCCCTGGAGACGCAGAGCGAGAGCGGTATCCGCATCGTCGGGGTGTTCGACGACCGCAACGCCGATCGCTCCTCGGACGTGGTGGCGGGGCACCCGAAGCTCGGCAACGTCGACGACCTCGTCGCCTACGCGCGGCACGCCCGGCTCGACCTGATCGTCTTCACGATCCCGATCACCGCGGAGGCCCGGATCCTCCAGATGCTCGCCAAGCTCTGGGTGCTGCCGATCGACATCCGCCTCTCGGCGCACGCCGCCAAGCTGCGCCTGCGCCCGCGCAGCTACTCGTATCTGGGCTCCGTCCCGGTGCTGGACGTGTTCGACCGTCCGATCGCCGACTGGGACGTCGTGGTGAAGGCGCTGTTCGACCGCTGCGTCGGCCTGATGATGCTGCTGGCGCTGTCGCCGCTCATGCTGGTCATCGCCCTCGCGGTGCGGCTGACCTCACGCGGGCCGGTGCTGTTCCGGCAGAAGCGTCACGGGTTCAACAACGAGCTGATCGAGGTCTACAAGTTCCGCTCGATGTACGTGGATCAGTGCGACGCCGGCGCGGCCAGGATGGTGACACGGGGCGATCCCCGGGTCACGCCGGTCGGGCGCTTCATCCGGAAGACCTCGCTCGACGAACTGCCGCAGCTGTTCAACGTGCTCAAGGGTGACCTGTCGCTGGTCGGCCCGCGCCCGCACGCGCTGCAGGCCAAAGCCGCCAACACCCTGTACGATCAGGTGGTCGACGGTTACTTCGCGCGCCACAAGGTGAAGCCCGGCATCACCGGCTGGGCGCAGGTCAACGGCTGGCGCGGCGAGACCGACACCTCCGAGAAGCTGCAGCGGCGCGTCGAGCACGACCTCTACTACATAGAGAACTGGTCGGTGCTGCTCGACCTGCAGATTCTGCTGACCACGCCGTTCGCGCTGTTCAAGACCGAGAACGCCTACTGAGCGGAAGGGCCGGCACCGGAGCGGTGCCGGCCGGAAGCGCGCTACGGCAGCGCGCCGGCCTTCTCCTTGGCCTTCAGGATCGTGTCGCGGCAGGCCTGGGCGTCGCCGGCCTTGTCCTGCTGGCGCGCCTGGGCGACCAGCTTCTTGGCCTCCTCAACGCCCGAGGCGGTGGGCTTCACGGCGGCGTCCGACTTGGTGAGCGCCGGCGGCGTGTCGAGCGCCTTGGGCGAGTTGGAGGACGTGGTGCCGCCGGGCGGGGTCGTGCCGGTCACCGAGGCGGCGCCGGCACTGTCGAGCCGCCGCTGCAGCGTGTCGACCTCGTCGGAGCACGGGGTCGCCAGGGCCGGCGTGGCGGCCGCCAGGGCCAGGGCTGCGGAGGCGAAACGGATGATCATCGAGACGAGGCTCCACGGTATCGGGATGCTGCCGGCGCCGACCCCTCATGCGTGAGCGGGCGGTGATGCGCCGGTGCGGCTACCGGGGAGACGCCGGGCGAACGGGCCCGTTCCCGAGACAGGAGGCCGCATGCGGCGGCTCCGAAACGCGACGGGCGCCCCGCGCGGCCCTCTGGCCGCGGGAGGCGCCCGCCTCTCGACATTGCTGACGGATCAGTACTTCCGGATGATCGGCTCCGGCGACATCGGTACCGGGTCGGCGCCGAAGGCGTAGCGGATGCCGGCGTAGACCGAGAAGGGCTGCGCCAGGGTGGTGGTCCGCGGATCGCTGATCCGCAGGTTGCCGGCCACCGCGCCCGGCTCGGCGTAGGTGCCGAACGTGGTGTAGCGGTTGTTGGTCAGGTTGGTGATGAGGCCGAAGACCTCGAGGTTCTTCGTCACCTGATACTTCGTCTGGAAGTTCAGAACGTAGTAGGGCGGCAGCTTGCGGTTCAGGTTCGACTCGTCGCCGCGGAAGTAGGACGAGGAGAAGGCCTGAAGGTAGAGGCCGAACTGCCAGTTGGGCGTGACGAAGTAGTCGAACCCGGCCTTGATCTGGTGGGTTGGCACCAGCGGCACGACGTTGCCCTTGCGGACCTGGATCGCGCCGTCATCCGCGAGCGGATTGTTGGGCGACGACAGGGTGCCGTTGAACTGGAAGGTCGCGTCGACCAGAGCGTAGTTGGCGTAGACACGCAGGTAATCGGCCGTGTACTCGCCGCCGACCTCGATGCCCTGCCGCTGCGTCGCCGGCACGTTGACGAAATAGGCGCGGGCGGTGTTGCCGGGGGTGGCCAGCGACAGGATGTCGTTGGCGAGATCGGTGCGGAAGGCGCCGATCTTGTAGGTGATGATGCCGCCGTCATAGGTGTTCGGCAGCTGGCCGCGGAAGCCGACCTCGTAGGTCCGCCCGGTGACCTGCTTGAGCGGCGGGTCCGCCACCAGCGAGTTCGGCAGCAGGCACGGCCGGTCCGGGTTGGCGCAGGCCAGCTCCAGCGGGGTCGGGGCGCGGTTCGACTCCGAGTAGCTGCCGTAGAGGTTCAGCGCGTCGAAGAACCGGTAGGTCAGGCCGGCGACCGGGTTGATCTTGTTGAAGTAGTGCGTGCCGGTCACGTCCGGCGAGAAGCCGGTCAGGTCCTCGCTCTGGATGCGCGCGAAGTTGAGCCGGGCGCCGGCGGTCAGCGACAGCCGGTCGGTCACGTCGAGCGTGTCGAGGGTGTAGAGGCCCATGTAGAGGTTCGAGCCGTTGACCGAGCTCGGCGCGATGCCGAGCGCGCCGGCGGTCCGCAACTGGGGTGTGCCGAGCCCTGGGACGTTGCCGTAGAACGGGTTGCTCGGGTTGGTGGTGATCGACAGATCCGGGTTGATGACGCCGAGCGTGCTGGACGACTTGAACCCGTAATTGGCCGCGTCGATGCTGCCGCCGACCACGAAGGTGTTGGACAGGCCGAAGATCCGGTCGCGGTTGGCGGCCTGGAGCGAGCCGCCGAAGCCGGTGGCTTCCGTCCGGGTCGTGTCCAGCGTGCCGTACGGGATACCCGCCCGGAACGGGATGCGCTGGTTCTGCTGGCCCAGGATCAGGAACTGGTTCCGGAAGGCGAGCTGCGACTGTCCGGCCGCCGGGCTGAACCCGTCATCCTCGAAGCAGAGGTTGCCACGGAAGCTGGAGCGCGTGCTGCAGTTCTCGAAGTTGCCGTCGTTGCCGTCGACGTAGGTCTGGCTGAAGCGGCGGAAATAGGCGTTGCCGGCGAGGTCCCAGGTCGGCGAGATGTCGACCCGGCCGGTCAGCTGGAGCGTGCCGACCTCGGTGGTGGTGGTCTGCGGGAAGGTGAAGATCGCCCGCGGGTCGCGGTGGGTGAAGTCCACCGGCGTGGCGGCGGCCGCGCCGAAGAAGCTGCGGGCGGCGAGCCCGATCAGGTGGAACTCCGAATCCTGCGAGCGGTAGCCGATGTCGCCGTAGAGGCGGCCGATCGTGCTCGGGCTCTCGTAGCGCCAGCCGCGGTCGTTCAGGCCGTCGCCGGTGAAGTAGACGCTCCACGGGCCGGAGACCTTGCCGTACTCGAGGTAGCCGGCGGTGCGCGCGTCCGAGCCGCCCCAGGCCGAGATCTCGGTGCCCTGCCAGGTGAAGCCGTTCTTCATCTGGATGTTGACCGCGCCGCCGAGCGCGTTGAGGCCGAAGACCGGGTTGCCGGTGACCACGTCGATGCGCTGGATCGCCTGCGGCGGGATCAGGTCGAAATTGACGATGTCGCCGAAGGCCTCGTTGATGCGCACGCCGTTCTGGTAGACGGCGAGCCCCTGCGGCACGCCCTGCACGGGCGAAGCCGTGAAGCCGCGATAGGTGATGTCGACGCGGTTGTTGTTGCCCTGCGAGTCCGAGACGTTGATGCCGGGCGTGCGCCGGGCCAGCGTCGTGGTCAGGTTGTCGCTGGCGCGATCGATCGTGATATCGCTCGCCGTGACCGATTCGACGGTGCTGGGGATCTTGTAGAGCGGCTGCTCGGAGCCGCGCAGGCGCACGCCGGTGCTCGGTCCCAGGGAGCCGGCCGGCGGCACTGGTCCGGGACCGTTGAAGATCTGCGCCTGACTCGAATTTCCGCCGCCGGACCCGACCGGCGACGTCGAGACGACGCTGATCTCGCCGAGCGTCACCGATTGCTGAGCCTGCACCGCCGCCGGGACAACCGTCCCGGCGAGAACCGATGCCGACGCGACCAGGCTGCTCCGAAGCGCCCGAAGTGACATCCCCAACCCCCTCAAACCCAAACACGTGCTCGTGACTGCCGAGCTTGGGTCTTTCTTGGCGGGTGCCGGGATCGTGCACAATTGGTTCAAGAACACGTGAGACGCGTTTCGGCCTCATTTCCGGGCCGCGCCGACCGAAGCCGCCGTCACGTGGTTAAACAGCAACAGTTTCGGTAAAGATTTCAGGCACTTAAGGATATTTCGGCAATCTGCCCGGGATGTTTTGGCAATGATCGCCGGCGCGGCGTCAGAGCCGCGCCTGAATCAGGCGCGCGATCTCGCCGAGCCGCTGCTCGAGCAGCTGCGGAACCTCGCAGACATAGGTCAGCGACTGGCTCCGCTCCTGAAAGATCCGGCGATCCCAGGCGAACTTCGTCTCCAGGTCGGACTGGTCCTTCGGGAGCTCCGTGGCGTCGGAGGCGCTCGGCGCGTCCTTCACCTGGCTGATCTTGTCGGCCTCGTCGCGGATCCGCTCGGCCATCCGGCGCTGGCCCTGCGCGTAGCGGGCGATGCCGCCGACCACCTTGTTGCGCTCGCCGTTCAGCACCTCGAACACGCCGGCATAGACGCGGGTTAAGGCTTTGTCCTTCGCGTCCTTGTCCGAGCCGAACTTCTCCGCGAACGTGTCGAGGAGGGGGCCGACCTGCGAGAGGTCGGTGCGGCGCGACGCGATCTTCTGCGCCAGGACGGCGGCGTCGTTGTCGCTGCCCCAGTCGCCTGCGGCCTCCACGTCGGGGCCGGTCCAGAACTGGCCGGGACTGAGCGTGGCGACCTTGCGCTGGACGCAGGGCCAATCCGGATCCTGCTTCGGCTGCGCCAGGGCGGGACCGGCGAGGATCGCGAGCCCCAGCGCCGGGCCGACGATGCGGGTCAGGAAGTCGTTCATCGGGCGGACTCCATCAGGTGTTGTCGCCGGCCGGGCCGCCGCGCCGGGCCATGATGCCGCGGCCGGGGTCGTAGGCGACCACCGCCATGCCGAAGAAGGCGAGCCCCACGCCCACCACCACGGCGCAGGCGACCGGCTCGAACTGGAGGTAGAGGGCGTAGCGGACGAGCTGCACCGCGTGGCTGAACGGGTTCAGCTCGCAGATCCAGTAGAGGGTCTCGGAGGATTCGCGGATCCGCCACAGGGGGTAGAGGGCCGACGAGGCGAAGAACATCGGGAAGATCACGAAGTTCATCACGCTGGCGAAGTTCTCGAGCTGGCGGACCAGCGAGGACAGGAACAGCCCGATCGCCCCCAGCATCAGCCCCGTGGCCAGGAAGGCCGGCAGCGCCGCGAGGTAGCCCAGCCACGGGATGTCGCTCTCCCAGAAATACGCCACGGCCAGGAACGCGTAGGCCTGCACGATCGAGACGGCGACGCCGGCGATCAGCTTGGCGAGCAGGAGCAGCCACCGCGGATAGGGCGAGGTGAGCAGCACCTTCATCGAGCCCACCTCGCGGTCGTAGACCATGGACAGCGACGATTGCATCCCGTTGAACAGCTGGATCATCACGGCGAGGCCCGGCACCACGTAGACCTCGTAGAGCACGTAGGTCTGGTAGGGCGGCTCGATGGATACGCCGAGCGTGTTGCGGAAGCCGGCCGCGAAGATGAACAGCCAGACCAGCGGCCGGACCAGCGCCGAGAAGAACCTCTCCTTCTGATTGAAGAAGCGCAGCAGCTCGCGGCGGACGATGCCGCCGAGGCAGATCAGGTAGCCGACCGCGTCGAGGCGGCCGATCCGCGCGGCCTGACCGCGCGGCGGGGCAGTGCCGATCCGAGTGGCGAGCGGTGTCGGGTTCGTCATGCCGCCGCCCTCCCCGGCTCGGCGACCAGGCGGCGGAACGCGTCGGCGAGCGCCTCGCCGGGCCTGCCGATCCCGCCGGCCCGGCCCCGGGCGACGATCCGGCCCCGGTGCAACACCACGGCGTCGTCGTCGTCCGCGATCTCCTCGAAGATGTGGGTCGCCCAGAGCACCGACAAGCCCTCCTCTCGCACCAGGGCGCGGACGATCGCTACGATGTCGGCCCGCGACTCGAGGTCGAGGCCGACGGTGGGCTCGTCGAGGAGCAGCAGGTCCGGGCGGTGGATCAGCGAGCGGGCGATCTCGATCCGGCGCGACTGGCCGCCCGAGAGTGTGCGCACCTTGTCGTGGCGCCGGTCCGCGAGTCCGACGCGGTCGAGCAGCTCGCCGACACGGACCTTTGCGGCGCCGCGGGCGATGCCGTGCAGGCTCGCGTGGTAGAGGAGATTCTGCTCGACGGTGAGATCGGTGTCGAGGGTCCGGGCCTGGAACACGACGCCGAGCCGCGCCAGCGCCCGGGACGGCTCGCGATCCAGGGCGTGGCCGAAGATCGAGACCCGCCCGGTCTGGTTGTTGTAGAGCCGGGTGATGACCGAGAACAGCGTCGTCTTGCCGGCGCCGTTCGGCCCCAGCAGCGCGGCGAAGTGGCCACGCTCCACCGTGATCGAGACGTCGTCCAGCGCGGCGCGGGCGCCGAACTTGTGGCCGACATGCTCGATAAGGAGGGCCGCCGGCTCGGTCGCGCTCATCGGCCCAGGACCTTCCGGGCGTCGGAGACGGCGTCGAGGCACTCGTCGAACTCGCCCTCCTTCTGCTCACGCTCGGCCACCCGCAGGGCCTTCTTGAGCTTCGGCACCGCCGTCTCGGGCGGGTTCAGGGCGAGCGCGTCGCGGATCATCGTGATGCCCTCGGCGCAGGACGAGGCGTCGTCGGCCGCGAGGGCCGGACCTGCGGCGAGGAGGCCGACGGAGAGCAGGAGGATGCGCATCACTTTACAGTCAGCGTGCCGGTCATGCCCTTGGACTCCAGGCCGTGCACCGACCACGTGTAGCTGCCGGGCTTGATCGCGACGAACTCGATGGCGATCTCGCCGGGATCGTCGAACTCCAGGTGATCGGGCGGGCCGCCGCCGTGGATCTCCTTGTGCTCGATCACGATCTGGTTGAACCAGATGTAGCGAAAGAACTCCGGCGCGTAGAATTTGTATTCCTGGCGCCCCTTGGCGACGATCCGCAGCCGGTAGGCCTTGCCGGATTCCAGCGTGATGTCCTTGTTCTCGACCACGAAGTCGTTGCCCTGATCGTCGCCCAGGACGAGGTCGGGCAGGTTCTCCCGCTTCTTGGTCAGGTCGAGGGCACTGGCCGGTGCCGCGGCGAGCAGCCCTGCCAGGCCGAGGGCCGCCGTTCGAAACATGCGTGTCATGTCGTGTTCCACCCTAGGGCCGCGTCGCGCGCGGCCGTCCTCGCTCGGCGCCCGGAGGTCGCGCGGATCAGTTCGGCGAGATCGCCACGCCCCAAGGCAGGAGCCCGACCGGGATGCTCTTCACCACCTTCTCGGCGGCCACGTCGATCACCGAGACGTCGTTGGAGGTGCCGTTCGTGGTGAAGAGCTGCTTCTGGTCAGGCGTGAAGGCCAGCTGCCAGACCCGCTGGCCGACCGGCAGGTACTTCTCGACCGCGTAGGTCTTGGCGTCGATCACGGCGACGCGGTTCGCCGGCCCGAGGGCCACGAAGGCCTTGGACCCGTCCTTGGTGATCCGGATGCCCACCGGCTGGATCGCCTCGTCGTTCACGCCCGGGATCTTGAAGGTGATCTTCCTGATCACGCGGCGCTGGGCGACATCGATCACGCTCACCGTGCCGCCGACCTCCGCCGAGACCCAAAGGAACTTGCCGTCGGCGGTGAACTCGGCGAAGCGCGGCCGGGCGTCGACCAGCACGTTGTCGATGACCTGGAAGGTCTTCGTATCGATGAAGTGGGCCATGTTGGTCGTCTCGGAGGTGTTGACGAGGATCTTCCCGTCCGGCGACAGGCCCATCCCCTCCGGCTCGACGCCCACCGGCACCTCGGCGAGCACCTTGTTCTTCTCGATGTCGATGATCGTGACCTGGCTGTCGTCCTCGTTGGCCACGTAGAGCGGGTTCCCGGAGGCGTCGAGGATGAACTGCTCCGGATCCGGCCCGGAGCGCAGCGAGCGCACCACCTTTCCGGAACCGGTGTCGAGCACGTCGATCCGGTCGTCGTCGCTCGCGCAGACGAACAGCTCCTTGCCGTCCTTGGAGACGGTCACCCCGCGCGGGCGCCGCCCGACTTTCCACGTCGCCGTCACCGCCATCGTGTTGGTGTCGATGACGCTGACCGAGTTGCCCTTCTCGTTCGTCACGTAGGCGGTGAAGGCGGCGGCCGGCCCGCACAGGGCGAACCACGCACCGAGGGCGACCCCACTCAGACATGCCTCGACGCGGCGGCTCATACGGTTTCCTTCCCTTGCGACGGCCCGGCGCCCTGGGCGGACGTTCTCGGGGGACGTTTGTAGTGCGATTTCCGCGCGTTGCGAGGGCCTTGGCCGCTCGCCATCGCCGCAGGCCTCGGGATCACTTGAACTTGCAGGTGGTCTCGGGGAGGTCGACGCCCAGCGTGTCGAGGGGCGTGCGCTGGTGCAGGAAACCCTGCTCGGGCGCGACGGAGACCAGCGCCTTCGGCTGTACCACGATGATCGCCTGCCGGAGCTGGTGGTCCCAGGGCCGGAAGCTCAGGGGCACGCCCTTGTAGGCCGGCAGCGTGAAGGCGGGCTCGACGAGGTACGGTGCGATCACGGCCGGGTCGTTGGTCTTCTTGGCCGTCACGGCCTCGCCCACCGTGCGCACCGCGGCCCAGACCTGATAGTCCAGCGGGCGCATCAACCGGGAGGCGAGCCGCCGGAACCGGTTCTGGGCCTGCGCGGCGCCCCAGGTCTCCAGCACGGGGGACCAGGTCGTCGGCGTCAGCGCTTGCGTGCCGCCGACGGGACGCGGATCGACGGTGCGGTAGGGCACGTAATCGCCCCAGTCGCCCTCCTCGTCGGCCACGATGGCCATGTCGTAGTCGAGGCCCCGGGTGAAGACCATCGCCTCGGCGCGGGTCGGCGTGTCGCCGCGCGCCTTGGCGAGGGGGCCGAAGGTCCAGGGCTTTTCGGCGGTGATCTTCAGCGCGAATTTCCGCGCCGAGTTGCGCATCGCGTCGGCGTAGGCCTTGTCGGCGTCGGTCGGGCCGACGATCAGGAAGAGCTTCCGCCAGCGCATCACGGTCAGGTACTGCGCCAGGGCGTCGGTGAGCATCGCCCGCGACGGCAGGATGTGGAACACGTTGGCGCGGCACTCGGCGCCGCGCAGACGGTCGTCGGGCGCCCCCGCGTTGAGCACGACCGCGCCCGTGTCCTTGACGGCGTCGGCCACGGCCAGAACCGCGTCGGCGGGGAGCGCCAGGACCAGGTAGCGCACGCCCTTGCCGATCAACTCCTTGGCCGCCGCCACGGCGTCCGGCTTGTCGTCGGTCAGGGCGACCTCGTCGAGGACGTAGGTCTGCTTGGTGAAGCGGCCGGTGGTGTTGTTGTCGGCGATGCCCATCTTGGCGCCGGCCAGGCCCTCGTCCTCCGGCGTCGCCTCGGCGTCGTACGAGGACGGGGCGGGCTGCGGCCGGTAGATCAGGCCGATATGGGTTTCGAGCGCCTGCGGAGCGGCGGCCTGGGCGGGCTGCGCCGCCGCGGCCGGCGCCGGGTCCTCGGCCCGCGCCGCCGTCGGGGCGATGGCGAGCGCGACGGCGGCCGCGCGCAGCCAGAACGGGCGCGTCTTGTGCCGGAGGGCCGTGTCGGGTGCAGGATGGTGCATGCGCGCGGCCTCTATCAGCTTCCGCTCAGGCCGCTCAACCGCGGCGTCTCGTCCCGACGTTCACGTTACCGTCGTGGGATAGGCGGGCGCGGAAGTACATTGCCAAATTGTCCCTTCGCCCGACCTATGGCGGGAACGATGCCGCCGCCTCGGGCGGTCGCACGCCTCTAGAGGAAGTCCCCGCCGATGCGCCAAACGTCTCTCCGCGCCGCGCTCGCCTGCGGCGTCGTCCTGTGGACCGCCCTGCCCGGTGCGGCCGGCGCCGCCGAGAAGGCCGCCGTCTTCCCGGTCGAGCTGTTCGATCCCGGTGCCGCCTACGGATCCCGGACGCGGCCGGTGGACGCCCGGAAGCTCGCCCTCGTCACCGACGAGTTGCGCAACGCCCTGCGCGACAAGGCCGGTCTGGAGATCGTCGATACCGCGCCCAAGGCCGACGTCGTGGCCAAGGAGGGGCCACTCTACAAATGCAACGGCTGCGCGGCCGACATCGCCAAGAGCCTGGGTGCGGACCTCGTCGTGACCGGTTATGTGGAGAAGGGGTCCGGCCAGATCTTCAACCTGAGCGTCGCAATCGCCGAAGCCGATACCGGCAAGGTGGTGCGCGGCGGGCAGGTGACGATCCGGGCCGACACCGACGATACCTGGGCGCACGCGATGCGTTGGGTGGTGAAGAACCGCCTGCTCGCCGAGCCGCTGCCCGGGAAGTCCTGAGACGGCCCGTTCAAGTTCGAGTGTTTCGTGCCCGCGTCCACCATCCAGCAAGACCCCCTGCCCCGGCTCCTCGTCAGCGTTCGCGATCCGGCCGAGGCCGAGGCGGCCCGGCTCGCGGGCGCCGACCTGATCGACGCCAAGGACCCGGAGCGCGGGGCGCTCGGCGCCCTTGACGAGGACGTCGTGCGGGAGATCGTAGCCCGCGTGTCCGGCGGTGCCGCGACGAGCGCGGTGGCCGATCCGGCGGCCGGATCCGTCGCCGCCCTGGCCCGGACCGGGGTCGACTGGGTGAAGGTCGGTCTCCGCCCTGACGAGATCCGGGACGCCGCGACGCTGGCCGATCGCGTCGCGGCCGCGCCGGGCCGGCTGATCGCCGTGCTGTTCGCCGAGGATGGGCCGGCGGCCCCGCACGTGCCCGCCCTGGCGGTGGCCGGCTTCGCCGGCGCCATGATCGACACTGCCGGCAAGACCGGCGCCCGCCTGCCCGACCTCGCCGCGCCCTCGGACCTCTCGGCCTTCACCGCCGCCTGCCGGGCGAACGGCCTGATGAGCGGCCTCGCCGGGTCGCTGCGGGTCATCGACATCCTCGGCCTCTGCGCGCACCGGCCGGATTACCTCGGCTTCCGCGGCGGCCTGTGCCGGGACTTCGACCGCCGCAACGGCATCGATCCCCTGCGCGTGGCCGAGGCCCTGCGCGCCCTGCGGCCGAGCCGGCAGGATGCGGCGTGACGAGCGTCATCAAGATCGGCGGCAGCCTCGAGGCGGATCCGCACCGCCGCCGCGCCCTGCTGGAGGCGATCGGCGACGGCGCGCACGGGCGCTGCATCGTGGTGCCGGGCGGCGGCGCCTTCGCGGACGCCGTCCGGGCCGCGCAGACGCGGGAGCGCTTCGGCGACGCGGAGGCCCATCGCCGGGCGCTCGACGCCATGAGCGACGCGGCCGGCATCTTCCGCGGGATCGAGCCGCGGCTCGTGCAGAGCCTGGAGCCCTGGGCTGAGGCCGCGCCCGCACGGATCCGGGTCTGGAACCCGCGCGCGCTCCGAGCCGGCCACCCGGACATCCCGGAGACCTGGGACGTGACCTCGGACAGCCTCGCCCTATGGCTCGCCGCGCGGGTCGGGGCGGAGCGCTGCGTCCTGGTGAAATCCGTCGACGCGCCGCCGCACCCCGACCCCGCCGCGCTGGCACGGGACCGGATCGTGGACGCCGCCTTCCCGGGCTTCGCGGCCGGCTTCGAGGGGACGATCGAGGTCTGGGGACCCCACCGCCGCGTCGCGGTCGAGACGAGGGCCGCCGCGTGAGCACCGCCGAGCACATCGTCTTCGTCACCGGCCGCCTCGCCCGGGCCCGGCTCGAGAAGGTCGCGGCGGGGCTCCCGCAGACCCTGCACTGGAGCATCGCGGATGCCGGCGTGAAGGTCGCGGCGCTGATGACCGAGGAGATCATCCGCCGGCGGGTCGTGCTGCCCGAGGGCGCCACGCGGATCGTCCTGCCGGGCCGGTGCCGGGCCAATCCCGAGCACCTCGCGGCGCATTTCGGCGTCCCGGTGGAGCGCGGACCCGACGAGGTGGTCGACCTTCCGGCCTGGCTCGGCCTGACCGCCCGCAAGGTCGACCTGTCCCGGCACGACCTCCGGATCTTCTCGGAGATCGTGGACGCGTCGAAGATGAGCGTCGACCAGATCCTCGCCAAGGGGCTCGATCTCGCCGGGCGCGGCGCGGACGTCATCGATCTCGGCGGCCTGCCCGATACTCCGTTCCCGCACCTCGAGGATTCCGTGCGGGCGCTGAAGGGCGCCGGCCTGAGGGTCAGCGTCGATTCCTTCTCCCGCGAGGAACTGGTCCGGGGCGCCGGCGCCGGCGCAGACTTCCTGCTGAGCCTGAACGAGGAGACCCTCGATCTCGCCTTCGAGACCGACGCGGTGCCCATCCTCGTGCCGATGCGCCCGGACGACCTGCCCTCCCTCGATCGGGCGATCGAGCGCATGCTCAAGGCGGGCCGGCCGTTCCTGGCCGACCCGATCCTCGAGCCGATCCACCACGGCTTCGTCGACTCGATCGCGCGCTACCGCGACACCCGCGCCCGCTGGCCCGAGATCGACATGATGATGGGCACCGGCAACCTCACCGAGCTGACCGAGGCCGATTCCCTGGGCGTCACCGCGCTGCTCGTCGGCATGTGCTCGGAGCTGTCGATCCGCAACGTGCTGATCGTGCAGGTCTCCAACCACACCCGCCGCACCGTCGAGGAGCACGACGCCGCCCGGCGGGTCATGTACGCGGCCAAGGCCGATTCGGCGCTGCCGAAGGGCTACGGCCGGGCGTTGCTCGCCCTCCACGACAAGCGCCCGTTCGTGCAGACCGCCGACGAGATCGCCCAGGCCGCCGCCGAGGTGCGCGACCCGAATTACCGGATCGTGATCGCCGAGGACGGGATCCACCTCTACAACCGCGACATCCACAGGGTCGGCACCGACGCGATGGCCTTCTTCCCCGACCTCGACGTGGCGAGCGACGGCGCCCACGCCTTCTATCTCGGCGCCGAACTCGCCAAGGCCGAGACGGCGTGGCGGCTCGGCAAGCGCTACGTCCAGGACGAGGCCCTCGACTGGGGCTGCTCGGCCGACGCCGACGTCGAGGATGCCACCGCCTTCAAGAAGGCCGGCCATACCCGCCATTCCGGACCCGACGCGCCCCCGCCCGGGACCCGCGACGCCCGCTTGGCCGGGCCCGAGGCCGGCGCGAGTCCGCCCGAGACCGTCCCGGAGGCCGCGGCGCGCGCCGCGGTCGCGCCCGAGCGCCCGCAGGATCCGCCGTCGAAGCTGGTTTGCGGGCGCCTCGTCCCCGCCGACAAGGCGTGAGGCCATGCCGCTGATCCTCGAGACCATCGTCACCACCCTGTCCCCGGCGGGCGAGCTGCACCTCGTCCCCTTCGGGCTGATCGCCGAGGATGAGGGCTACGTCCTCGCGCCGTTCCGGCCGTCCCCGACGATCGTCAACCTCGAGGCCAATCCCTGCTTCGCGGCCTCGAGCCCGCGCGACATCCGCGTGATCGCCGGCGCGGTGACGGGCCGGCGCGAATGGCCGACGCAGCCCTGCGCGGCGATCGAGGGCCGCCGCCTCGCCGACAGTTTCGGCCACGCGGAATTCGCGGTCGCCTCCGTCGAAGCCCACGAGAGCCGACCGCGCTTCCGGGGCCGGATGGTCCACAGCGCCGCGCACGCGCCGTTCATCGGCTTCAACCGCGCGCAGGCGGCGGTCCTCGAGGCCGCCATTCTTTCGACCCGGCTCCACATGCTGGAGCCCGAGAAGGTGTTGACGGAGATGGCCTACCTCGCCATCGCCATTGGCAAGACCGCAGGACCGCGCGAGCGCGAGGCCTGGGGTTGGATCGAGGACAAGGTCGCGGCGGCCCTCGGCCCCGAGGCGCGCGTCCTCGATCGCGACGACCGCTGAGGGCGGGAGGAGAAGGACAAGATGAAGAAAATCACCCTGGCCCTGGCGGCCACGGCGGCCCTGGTGGCGGCGACCGCGCAGGCCCACGGCCCGACCCGGCGCAAGATCACCGAGTCGATCGAGATCAACGCCCCCGCCGACAAGGTCTGGGCCGTGGTCGGCGACCTGAAGAACGCCGACTGGATGCAGAACGTCACCAAGACGGAGCTCAACGGCGACCCGGCCGGCAAGTTCAAGCGCGTGCTGACGCTCAAGAACGGAAATCAGATTTCCGAGACCAGCAACAAGTACAAGCCCGAGGACAAGATGTTCTCCTACTACATCGACAAGGTCGATGTGAAGGATCTCCCGGCGAACGACTACTCGGCGACGATCACGGTCGAGCCCGAGGGCAACGCCAAGTCGAAGGTCGAGTGGAAGGCCGCCTTCTATCGCGGCTACATGAACAACGACCCGCCGCCGGATCTGAACGACGAGGCCTCCGAGAAGGGCGTCGGCGACTGGATCAAGGCCAGCCTCGCCAACCTGAAGGCCAAGGTCGAGAAGGGCTCGTGAGCCCGGCCCGAGGCCGCGCGGCCCTCGCCGCCGGCCTCGTCCTCGTGGCGACGGCCTCCCGTGCCGAACCGGCCCGGGAGGCCGTCGTCACCGCCCAGCTCGGCGGCGCGGTCGAGATCGTCGATCTGGCGGCCAGGAAGGTGGTGCGCCGCATTCCCGTCGACGGGGCCCCGGCCGGGATCGCCCTGTCGCCCGATCGCCGGCGGGCCTACGTCACGCGCCCGGAGGGGCACGGCCTCGCGATCCTCGACCTCGACGCCGGCAAGGTCCTGTCCGAGGTGCCGCTGCCCGGCGCCCCGCTCGGCGTCGCTTCCGACCCGCGGGGCGGCATGGTCTACGTGGCCGACTGGTACGGGCACCGCCTGTTCGTGCTGACCGAGCGCGACGGCACCCTGGTGCCGGACGGCGAGATCGCGGTCGGCGCCTCGCCCTCGGGGATCGCCGTCAGCCCCGACGGGGCGACGCTCTACGTCGCCAACCGCGAGGCCGACACGGTCTCGGTCGTGGACGCCGCGACCCGGCGGGAGACCAAGGTCATCCCGGTGGGGCAGCATCCGTTCGGAATCACGCTCGATGCCGCGGCGGGGCGCGCCTACACGGCCAACGTGACCGGCGACGACGTCTCGGTGCTGGATCTGAAGACGGGGCGCGAGATCGGCCGCATCCCGACCGGCCGCCGGCCCTACGTCATCGCCCTCGCCGGCGGGCGCGGCTTCGTGACGGACCAGTATGCCGGCAGCATCACGGCGTTCGACCTCGCCACGCTCAAGCCGATCGCCGACGTCGATGTCGGCGACCACCCGGAAGGGATCGCCGCGGATCCCGACGGACGCCTCTACGTCGCCAACTGGGGTGACAACACGCTGAGCGTCCTCGATTCGAAGACGCTCAAGGTGTTGGCGACCATTCCGACGGGCAACGGCCCGCGCTCGTTCGGCGCCTTCCTGCGCTGAGCATCAGCCCGGCCGGCGCTGGGGCGCCCGCCGGTAGGCCGCCCGGGCCATCAGGAGCGCGCCGCCGACCTGCAGGAAGCCGGTCTCGCCGAGATCCGTGGGGGCGATATGCGCCTGGATCAGCAGCCGTGTCAGCGCGTTCAGCGCGAGCAACGTCAGGCAGAAGGCCGCGGCGGAGAGCAGGCTGGCGACGAACTCGGGCATGATCTCCCTCCCGTGTCGAACGGGAAGAGATTAGCAAGCCGCGCGCCAAGGCCAAGCTGTCGAAGCGTCCGATCTCAGCGCTTGCGTCCGGCGGGTGCGGGCGCCGGCGTCCCGGCCTGAGCGGCCGGTGTGGGCCGCGGCGTCTCGACGGCGAGCCGCTTCACCGGCCAGCCGTCGCTCCAGCGCTCCATGTCGGCGAGGCGCGGATTGTTCTTCAGCGCTGTCGCGTCCGACCCTGCGAAGGCCGCCGCGGCGGCGAGGTCGAAGGTCTTCCAGAAACCTAGATAATCGAGCGCGTCGACCCGGGCGAGGTTGATCTGCGAGACCAGGGTCTGCTGCTCGCCGGACAGCGCCATGTCGGCGGACCAGCGGAACGGCGGCGGCTTCGTCGCGTCCTTGGGCGCGTCCTTCGGCTCCGGACCCTGCTTGATGGCGCCGCCGTCATAGGCCGTGTCCACCCCCGCCGGGGACGCGAGGGTCGCCGTCAGGGCCGGAAAGCCGTGATCGTCCGACAGGGCCCGCACGAAGAGCTTGCGCTCCAGCGGCACGGCACTCGCCTCGCGCAGGAGGCGCTTGGCCGCGAGATCGGCGGCCCGCGTGTCCTTGTCGCCAACCATGGTCACGATCAGCGTGGCGGGATCGATCGCCGACAGGTCGGTGAGGGCGATGCCGCGGGATTTCGGCCCGCTGGCGATGCCGCCGGGCATCACCGCGAAGATCAGTTTCGGCACCGGCAGGCCCTGGGCCTTGGCCGCGGCGGCGAGATCCATGGCGAGCGGAGCCCCGGCGAGGTGGCCGATCATCGCGACGCGGCCGAGGTCGGGCTTCGCCTCGCCGTCCGTGGCGATCTCGGTGAGGGCCGCCTTGACGAGGGATTCCGCGATGGCCGGGGCGTCGGCCGGGCGGGTCCGGTTCACCTCCTGGAAACGCGGATACAGGACGAGCCAGCCCTGTCGGGCGAGATGATCGATCCAGCCGCCGTAGCTCTGCGGATTGACCGCGCCCCACCCGTGCAGGACGATCGCGACCGGCCGGCCCGTCTCGGGGGCCGCTCCCGCGGCGTAGAATGCGTAGGTCGAGGCCGTGCCGCGCCCGAGCAGCCGCTTGGTCACCGTCGCCTTGCGGTCACCGACACCGCCCGCGCCGTCGGCGGGCTGGGCCGGCGGGGTCGCCGCCTGCACGGACGCGAGACCGGCCAGGGTCATGATCGCGGCGGCGGTGAGCGATCCGCGAAGAACTGTGAGACGCATCCGGGACTCGACTGAGAGACGCACTGCGTCGGCAGGTCAGAATGCGCTGAATAGCAGATTCTCTCGTCTTGGCGACTCGCTGGCGCAGTCTCCCGTCAAGGTTCCGCGGCGGAGCCTAGGTCGGGTCGCAGCCCGCGGGACCCGGACGGTCGAGCTGCCGCGCCAGCGCCGCCAATTCCGCCGGCAGGTCGCGATCCGCCGTGCCGTAGACACTGAGCAGACCCTCGCGGACCGTGTCGAGAACGGCGGATTCCGCCGAATCCCGCGCACCGGGGCGGCGGAGTGAATCGGCGTGGTTGGCGGCGACAATCTTCATGGCGGCGTCGGGGATCGGTTGTACTGCGGAAATCCGGGCACGGCGCGCCCCGGAGTGGCGTACAACTGTGCGGCCGCCTCAGGTTTCCAAGCCGGAGGGGATTATTTTGCCGCCGGGTCCGATAACGGACGGTCCCGACCCGGCGGAGGGTCGCCCGGCCGCCTGCTCCACCCAGGCGAGGATGTCCTCGGCGCGCCACGGCTTCGGGATGAAGGTCGCCGAGACGCGCAGGTCGCTCGGCTGGTCGCCCGCGTCGCCCGAGGTCAGCAGGACCCGCACGCGCGGCCAGGTCACGCCGATGATCCGCGCGAGCTCGAAGCCGCCGATCGGGCCGGGCGTGCGGACATCCGAGAAGACGACACTGACCTCGTCCGCGCGATCGTTGAGGATCGCCAGGGCGCGATCGGCGGTCTCGGCCTCGATCACCGTGAAACCGGTATCCTCCAGCAGCGTGGCCGCGAGGAAGCGCTCGTCGGGCTGGTCCTCCACGACGAGGATCACGGGCTTCTGGCCAGGCTGTACCGAATCGCTCATGGACCAGGACACTCTACAGGGGCTGAACGGCGGTCGCTTCGATCGGTTCAACGCCCGAGCGCCGCGAAGGGCCAGACCCGCGCGGGCACAGATCCTCCTTGGATCCTTGCACGATTGTGAAGTTGTGGCCGTGTCTTGGGTAACACAGCCACCCCGGAACGCGCCCGATCGGGCGTCCTGGGCCGACTATTCAGCCGACGCCGTGCGATTTAAGGAAGGCCAGCGCGCGCTTCCAGCCGTCCTCCGCCGCCTCGCGGCGGTAGCTCGGACGATAATCCGCGTGGAAGCCGTGCGGCGCGTCCGGGTAGACCACGAGCTCAACGCTCTTGCCGGCCGCCCTGGCGCGGTCGCGCGCCTCCTCGACCGCCGCCACGGGGATGCCGGTATCGGCCCCGCCGTAGAGGGCGAGGAGCGGCGCGTGGATCTCGGCCGCCACGTCGCCGGCGGTGCGCGGCTGGATGTCGGTCCGCTCGCCGCCGACCGGCCCGTACCAGGCGACGGCCGCCTTCAGGTCGCGACGATGCGCCGCGTAGAGCCACGTCGCGCGCCCGCCGCGGCACCAGCCCATGACGCCGAGGCGGTTCGGGTCGCCCTTCGCCGCCGAGGCCGCCCAGGCCACCGTCGCGTCGAGATCGCCGATCCACTGCGCGTCCGGCGTCTTCGCGATGACGTCGCGGATGATCTGCTTCGGATCCGACATGGTCGAGAGGTCGCCCTGGCGGGCGTAGAGCTCGGGGGCTACCGCGCAGTAGCCGGCCTTCGCGAGCCGGCGGCAGATGTCCTTGATGTAGTCGTGGACGCCGAAGATCTCCTCGATCACCAGGACGATCGGGAACGGGCCCGCGCCCTCCGGAACCGCGCGATAGGCCGGCATCGGTCCGTCCGCGGCCGGGATCTTCACCTCGCCGGCCTCGATGCCCGCACTGTCGGTGTGGATCACCTGGGCCTCGACGCGGGTGGTCGCGAGCGTCAGCCCGCTCATCAGGCTCGTCATCACGAAGCCCCGTCGCGACAGGGGCGGCGTGATCAACCCGTCGAGTCCGGCCCGGTCGTGATCCGCCATCGTGCTCTCTCCCTCGTTCCGAGGCTGAGGGCTATCCGCGGGCGGCCGCCCGGGTCAAATCGGCCTCCGTCGCCTGGCCCTCAGGCGCCGGCCGCCGCCAGGGCCCGGACCGGCCGCGGGCTGGCGGCGCGCACCGGCTCGGCGATCTCGCGGGGCTTCAGCATGTCGCCGAGGCTCACGAAGGTCTCGGCGGCAGGCGAGATCACCGCGCGGATGCCGTAGCCCAGCGCGAAGGAGCGGATCAGCTCGGCGTCCCGCGGGATGCCGAACCGGTCGAGAGCGGCGAGGAACGCCTCGCGGAACAGGCTCGGCCTGCACCAGCGCTTCTCGGCCATCTGCAGCGGCCAGTCCCACAGGCCCTCGGCCCGGCGCGTCGCAAGCGCGGAGCGGGCGATGAAGTAGCCGGTCTGGCGGTGCTCGATTCCGTCCGCCTGCACCGACCAGTCGTCGTTGCCGAACAGTTCGACATCAGCCGCGTCGCCCATCGGGTCCTCCGCCCTGAACCAGCCTTCCGGCGCACCGGAACATTGCCGGAACACTGGAGCGGAAATCGGCGGTGGTCAAGGCGCTTGTTCCCGGTGCGTTCGCAAATCGCGCGGACCCGCCTCAGCGGGCCTTGAACATGGCGTGCTCGATCCGATCTCCCGGGGCGATCCCGAGCTTCGTCGTGGTGCCGGCGTTCAGCTCGAGCACCGCCACGACCGGGCCGCCCGACGAGATGATCGCCGTCGACAGCGGCTCGGTGTCGGCGGCGATCCGGCTGATGGTCCCGTCGGGCCGGATGAACACCATGTCGAGCGGCAGGTAGGTGTTCTTCATCCACATCGTGACAGGCTGGTTCTGCTCGAAGTCGAACAGCATGCCGTGGTCGGCCGCCATGTGCCGGCGGAACATGAGGCCGCGGGCGCGGGCGGCGTCGTCGCGCATCACCTCGACGTCGAAGCGCTTCGGCCCGGCCTTCGTGACGATCGTCAGCGGCTCCGATTGGGTCGCGGCGGCCCGGGCGGCCGCCTGCGCCACGGCGGCGGGCGCCGGGGCGATCGCGGTCAGCGCGAGGCAGGCGATGGCGACTGCCGGGGCGGTGCGAAGGAGGGATCTCACAGGCTCATGCCTCTCGTGGGATGGCGCGCGGACCGTGAGGCCCGTCGCCCGGTGATAGACCAGGACGCGCCGAAGGGGAATCCGGTTCCGGATTTTCCGAGCCGCGACAAAGAGATAGGGCGGGGTATGCTGGGCTGGGGAGACGCGGCCTCAATGGGACGCGGGCATCGCCCCGTCGATCAGCCGCACCTCGGCCGCCATCACGCCCTTCGAGCCGTCGCCGTAGCGCACCAGGACGGACTCGCCTGGCTTCAGCTCAGCGATCCCGTAGCGCCGCAGCGTCTCCATGTGCACGAAGATGTCCGGCGTCCCGTCGCCGCGGGTCAGGAATCCGAACCCGCGCAGGCGGTTGAACCACTTCACGACAGCGGTCTCGAGCCCGCTGGTCGGCGTCACGGTGACGTGTGTGCGCGGCATCGGCAGCTCGGAGGGATGCACCGCCGTCGCCTGATCGAGGGAGATGACCCGGAAGGCCTGCCAGCCGCGGGGCCGCTCGACGGCCTCCACGACGATGCGGGCGCCCTCGCTGGCCGCCTGGTAGCCGTCGCGCCGCAGGCACGTGACGTGGAGCAGGATGTCGGGCGCGCCGTCGTCGGGCACGATGAACCCGAAGCCTTTGGAGACGTCGAACCACTTGATGCGGCCGGCCACCTCGACGAGGTCGAGCGCCTCATCCTCGTGCTGACCCAGTTCGCCGGTTCGGGCGACCATCCCCCGCTCGGGGTTCTCCGGCCCGGATCCGCGTTCGTCAGACATGGCCGAGCAACCTACACCGAATCACGCCGCGCGCTCTCCCAGCAAGATTAACGAAGTCCTGATGTCCGGGAAGCCCATTTGGTCGGCAGAACAGTGACGCCAAGTTGCAATCTTGGCGCAAGGAGGCGGGGCCGCAACAGTCGATCGGTCGCAGGCTCGGGCGAAACCGGCGTTTAAGCGTCGGGGCGGCCGAGGGGTTTTCCGGATGCCGGCTCTCCCTCCCGGCGCTCACGCGCACGCCGCGACGGCGTTCACGTTTCCGAGAGCCGACGCACCCGCTTCGGGCTCGTTCGGAGCGTCTGTCGCACACCGCGATGGAAAGGGCGGCCCCGACATGGTTTGGGTGCACCATCATGTCCGTTGACGTCACCCTCGACCGTCCCGTCGCCGCGCCGCCGGTCGCGCCCGCCTCGTTGCGGCGCCGCCTGCCGATCATCGACGCGGCGCGGGCGGCCGCCCTGATGGCGATGGCGAGCTACCACACGCTCTGGGATCTCGGTCATCTGAGGCTGACCGCGGAGAACTACGCGCTGACGCCGACGGGGCGGCACGCCGCCGAGGCGATCGCCGGCACCTTCTTGGTCCTGGTCGGCATCGGCCTCGTGCTGATGAACGGGCGCGGGGTCCGGCTTCGACCGACGCTGCTGCGGCTCGCGCGGATCGGCGGGGCGGCGCTCCTCGTGACCCTCGGCACCTGGGTCATGTTCCCGGACGCCTTCGTGTTCTTCGGCGTGCTCCACTGCATCGCCGTCTCGAGCCTGCTCGGACTGCCGTTCCTGTTCCTGCCGGTGCCGGTCACCGCCGTCGCGGCCGCGGCCGTGCTCACCGCGCCGCACGTGGTGCACGCGCCCGTCCTCGACGCGCCGGCCCTGTTCTTCCTCGGCCTCGGCTCGGTGGTGCCGCGGACGAACGACTACGTGCCGCTCTTCCCCTGGTTCGGGCTGGTGCTGGCCGGGATCGTCCTGGGTCGTCTAACCCTGCCGCGGCTCGCCCGGTCGCGGCTGGGAGCCTGGGCGCCGCGCACGCGGCTCGGCCGCGCTGCCACCTTCGCGGGCCGGCACAGCCTCGCGATCTACCTCATCCACCAGCCGCTGCTGCTGGCTCTCCTGACCGGCGTCGTCACGGTCGTCGGCGCCAATCCGCGCGCCGGGCTGCGGGCGTTCCGCGCCGATTACGTGACGATCTGCGCGCGCACCGGCGGCGAGCCGCCGCTCTGCCGGATCGCGGCCCGCTGCACCTCGGAGGCGCTGCTCCGCGAGGACCTGTTCCGGGAGGATGGCCGCCCCTTCAGCGGGACGGAGCGCCTGCGCGCGCAGGCGATCTCGCAGGGCTGCTACGCCACCCTGGAGGCCGCCGCGCGATCCGCGCGCTGAACGCGGCGACCGACCGCGCAGGGTTGGTCGCCGGCGTCGACCGGGTCAGTCCTTGGCGCGCTCGACGTAGGACCCGTCGGCCGTCATGACGACAACGCGGGTGCCGGCGGCGATGTGGGGCGGCACGGTGGTGCGCACGCCGTTCGACAGCGTCGCGGGCTTGTAGGACGACGAGGCGGTCTGGCCCTTCAGGACCGGCTCGGTCTCGGCGACCTCGAGCGTGACGCGCTGGGGCAGCTCGATGGTCAGCGGGACGCCGTTATGGACCGAGAGCATCACCGCCATGCCCTCCTGCAGGTACGGGGCGGCGTCGCCGACCACGTCCTGCGGCACCGCGATCTGCTCGTAGTTCTCGGGGTTCATGAAGTGGAACCCCTCGCCGTCGCTGTAGAGGAAGGTGTGCTCGCGATCCTCCACGAAGGCGCGCTCGACCTGCTCGGTCGTCCGGTAGCGCTCGGACACCTTCACGCCGTCCGTGATCCGGCGCATGTCGAGCTGGGTCACCGGGGTGCCCTTGCCGGGGTGGATGTTCTCGGCGAACAGGATCACGTAGAGCTTGCCGTCCTTCTCGACGACGTTGCCCTTGCGGAGCGTTGAGGCGATCACCTTCACGGAATTGCGTCCTGCATTGACATGGGGGCCGGCACGCGCCAAGCGCGGGCGCTGCATCTCGGACCCCGCCACTATCGCATCTGCGCCGCGGTTGCCAGCGGGCGGGCGCGGACCGTCGATGGCAACCGGCATCGGCCGCGGCGCGTCCCCGCGGCCCCGACCCAGTCAGGGCCGAGGATGAGAGTGCTTATGAACGCGACGCGTCCCCGTCGGAGCCGGCCGGTCCCGCCCCGGCGCGGAGGCCGGTCGTGAGCGGATCCGCCTCCCCCTGGTGGTCGCCCGGCCGCCACGCCGACCGGCGCCCGGCACTGCTCCTGCGCAACCGCGTCCTCGCGGCGTTCCGCGCGTGGTTCGCGGACCGCGACTTCGTCGAGGCCGAGGCCGCCTGCCTGCAGGTCTCGCCCGGCAACGAGGCGCACCTGTCCGCCTTCGCCACCGAGGCCGTCGGCGCGAGCGGCGCCCGCACGCCCCTCTACCTGCACACCTCGCCGGAATTCGCCTGCAAGAAGCTGCTGGCGGCGGGCGAGCCACGACTGTTCAGCGTCGCCCGGGTGTTCCGCAATCGCGAGCGCGGGCCGCTGCACCATCCCGAGTTCACGATGCTCGAGTGGTACCGGGCCGGCGCCCCCTACACGGCGCTGATGGCGGATTGCGCCGACCTGCTCGCCGGCGCTGCCGAGACCGCCGGCGCCCGCCGCTTCACCTTCCGCGACCGGGAGACCGACCCCTTCGCCGAACCGGAGCGCCTGACCCTGGCCGAGGCCTTCGACCGCTTCGCCGGGATCGACCTGCTGGCGAGCGTCGCGCCGGGCGGCGAGACGGACCGCGCGGCCCTCGCCGCCGCCGTCGCGGCGGCCGGGCTCCGGGTCGCCCCGGACGATACCTGGGCCGACCTGTTCTCCCGCGTCCTCGTCGCGCGGATCGAGCCGCATCTCGGCCTCGGCCGCCCGACCATCCTGTGCGAGTACCCGATCAGCGAGGCCGCGCTCGCCCGGCCGGCGCCGCACGACCCGCGCGTGGCCGAGCGGTTCGAGCTCTACGCCTGCGGCGTCGAGCTGGCCAACGCGTTCGGCGAGCTGACCGACCCGGCGGAGCAGCGCCGACGGTTCGAGGCCGAGATGGCCGAGAAACAGCGCGTCTACGGCGAGCGCTACCCGATCGACGACGAGTTCCTCGCGGCGCTCGCCGCCATGCCGGAGGCGTCCGGGATCGCGCTGGGCTTCGATCGCCTGGCGATGCTGGCCTGCGGGGCCACCCGGGTCGAGGACGTGATCTGGACTCCCGTGGCGGAGACGCGGCCATGAACCGGGTGCTGCGCAGCGCGGACGACCTCCTCTCCGCCGGCCTGATCTCGGGGGCGGAGGCCGAGGCCCTCGGCGCCGTCCTCGCGCGCTACGCGGTGTCGGTGACGCCCGACATGGCCGAGCTGATCGACCCGCAGGACCCCGACGACCCGATCGGCCGCCAGTTCGTGCCCCGCGCCGCGGAAGCCGTGGCGACGCCGGAGGAGCGCGCCGACCCGATCGGCGACGCCGCCCACGCCCCGGTGACGGGGATCGTGCACCGCTACCCGGACCGCGTGCTGCTGAAGCCGCTCCACGTCTGCCCGGTCTACTGCCGCTTCTGCTTCCGCCGGGAGATGGTCGGGCCCGACGGGCTCGGGACCCTCACCGACGCCGAGCTCGACGCCGCCCTCGCCTACATCGCGCAGGATGCGCGGATCTGGGAGGTGGTGCTCACCGGCGGCGACCCGTTCGCGCTCTCGCCGCGCCGTCTCGGCGCCATCGCGGAGCGCCTCGCCGCCATCCCCCACGTCCGGGTCATGCGGGTCCACACGCGCGTGCCGGTGGTGAAGCCCGATCTCGTCTCCGACGCCCTCGTCCAGGCGCTCAAGCGGTTCGGGCGCGCGGTCTTCGTCGCCGTCCACGCCAACCATCCGCGGGAATTCACCGCCGCCGCCAGCGCCGCCTGCGCCCGGCTGGTCGATGCCGGCATTCCCCTGGTCAGCCAGTCGGTGCTCCTGCGCGGCGTCAACGACGAGGCCGCGACTCTCGAGGCGCTGATGCGGGTCCTCGTCGAGAACCGGATCAAGCCGTACTACCTCCACCACGGCGACCTGGCCCCCGGGACGGCCCACCTGCGCACGGACGTGCCCGAGGGGCAGGCGCTGATGCGCGCCCTGCGCGGCCGCCTCTCCGGCCTCGCCCAGCCGACCTACGTGCTCGACATTCCCGGCGGCCACGGCAAGGTGCCGATCGGACCGGGCTACCTGCGCGACACCCCCGACGGGGTGCGCGTGACCGATCCGGGCGGGCAGGACCACGCCTACCCGCCGAAGGCGTGACGGAGACTCTTCGATTATGCGCAGGCTATGGGGCCGCCTCACCTCGGTGAACGTGCAGAAGGCGGTGTGGGGACTCGACGAGACGGGCCTGCCGTACGAGCGGGTCGAGGCCGGCGGCGCCCACGGGGTCGTCGACGACCCCGGCTACCGCGCGATGAACCCGAACGGCCTCGTCCCGACCCTGGAGGAGGACGGCTTCGTCCTGTGGGAATCCAACGCGATCCTCCGCTACCTGGCGGCGGCGAGCCCGGCGCTGGCTCTGCCGGCGGACCCCCGGGCGCGCGCCCATGTGGAGCAGTGGCTCGACTGGCAGGCCACGAGCTTCACGCCGGCCATGCGCGACGCCTTCTGGCAGCTCTACCGCGCGGCCGATCCGGACCGCGGCCTGATCGCCGCATCGCTGAAGAAGAGCGAGGCCATGGCCGAGATCCTCGACCGCCATCTCGCGGACCGGACCTACGCGGTCGGCGACAGCTTCGGCATCGCCGACATCGCCCTCGGCTGCGCGGCGCACCGCTGGCTGAACCTCCCGGCCGAGCGGATCGAGCGCCCGGCGCTGCGACGCTGGTACGACCGGATCGCGGCCCGGCCCGGCGCCGCCCGGGCGCTCGGCGAGCCCATCGCCTGACGGCCGCCGCGGGCGCCCGGAGCCTTGCCGGCACGCCCGCGCGATCCACCTTCCCCGACCGCGCCGCCCGGACCGGGACCGGCCTTTCACGGAGTCCCCGATGGCGATCGACCCGACCCTGCGCGACGCGCTCTCCGCCGTGACACCGGCGAGCCTCGCCCGCGCCCTGGCGCGGGCCGGGGTGAAGGCCTGCACGCCGCACGGGCTCTCGGCGCGGGGGAGCGGAACCGTGGTCGGGCCCGCCTACACGATGCGGATGATCCCGGCCCGCGACGACGCCGCGGGCGATCTCGCCGCGGCCATCGACGCCGTCCCCGAAAGCGCCGTGATCGTGATCGATGCCGCGGCCTCCGCCCTCGCCCTGCCCTTCGGAGCGATCCTGGCGGCACGCCTCGCCCAGCGCGGCGCCGTCGGTCTGATCACCGACGCGGCCCTGCCCGACGAGATCGGCCTCCCCGCCTGGTGCCGGCCGGCCTCGGCCACAGGGGCCCTGGCCCTGGTCGGCACGCAGGAGCGCGTCGCCTGCGGCGGCGCCGCCATCCATCCCGGCGATATCCTGGTCGGCGACTCGAGCGGCCTCGTCGCCGTGCCGGCGGCGCTCGCCGAGCGGGTCGCCCTGGAGGCCGTCGAGCAGCAGCGCCTCGATCTCTGGATCCAGCGCGAGGTCGAGCGCGGCGCCGACCTCGCGAGCCTCCTTCCGCCGGACGCCGCGGCGCTCGCCCGGTTCGAGGCCGAGACGAAGCCGACCTGAGCACCGTGTTCTTCCCCGTCTCGAAGGTGATCTTCTTCCTGATCACCCCGTCCAACTTCTGCATCTTCGCGATCCTGCTCGGGATCGCCGTCGCGGCGGTGACGCGGTGGCGGAGGACCGGCCTCGGTCTGGCGCTGCTCGCCACGCTCCTGCTCGGCGCGGCCGGGCTGGCGCCCCTGTCGGACGTGGCCCTGATCCCCCTCGAGCAGCGCTTCCCCGCCTATCCGGATGACGGTCCGGCCCCGGCCGGGATCATCGTGCTGGGCGGCGGCATCGAGACGGGCCTCTCGGAGGCGCGTCGCCAGATCGTCGTCAACGATGCGGGCGAGCGGCCGATCTATCTCGCCGACCTCGCCCGGCGCTACCCGGCGGCGCGGCTGGTCTTCTCCGGCGGCAGCGGCTTCATCGCGGGCGGCATGGCCGAAGCCGACATCGTGAGCCGGCAGGCGGACGTGATCGGCGTGCCGCGGACACGCCTGATCCTGGAGAACCGCTCGCGCAATACCCACGAGAACGCCGCCTTCTCGGCGGCCCTGGTGCAGCCGAAGCCCGGCGAGCGCTGGCTGCTCGTGACCTCGGCCTGGCACATGCCTCGGGCGGTCGGCTGCTTCCGCCAGGCCGGATTCACGGTGGACGCCTTCCCGGTGGATTACCGGACCCGCGGCTGGGCCGACGTCGCGCATTTCCACGGCTTCGCGTCGGACGGGCTGCTCCAGTTCGACCTGGCCGTGAAGGAGTGGATCGGCCTCGTCGCCTATCGCCAGTCCGGCTACACGCCGGACTGGCTGCCAAGCCCGGATGCCGGGGGGGCTTCCGCGGCCGCGCCGGAGACCGGCAGCGACAATCGGTAGATCCCGCGGAAATCGTCCGGGTCGACGGGTCTCCCCTTCCGGAGGATCGCGATCCGCCCGGCATGGGCGAGCCGCACCGCGACCCGGCGCACCGGCTGCATCAGCGGGCCCCAGCCGTCCGGGTGCGGGCCGCCGAGGGCGCGGGCGACCTCCGAGGGGCAGACGGTCTTGTCGGCGCCGCGCTCGGCCACGAGGCGCAGCATCGCCGTCTCGATCGCGGCGTCGTCGGGTCGTGGGTCGGTCATGTGCGGGCCTCTTCGGCGGGCGACAGGAGCGGCGCCTCGAGCGGTCCCTCGTGGGGCCCCTCCCCGGCTTCGAGGAGCGCCTTGCGGATCTCCGAGGCAAACTGGCGGCGCCACATGATGATCACGACGGCCGTCGTCGAGACGAACAGCACGTAGGGGCTGATGAACCAGCCGAGATAGGCCAGCGCGAAGAAGAACGCGCGCTGACCGCGGGCGAAGTGCCGCCCGGCGCTGACGTTCATGGCCGCGAGCCGCCGCACCGCCCGCAGCATCTCGACGTCGCTCGTGCCGGACCCCTTGTGCGGAACGGCGCCCAGGAGGATCGCCGTGTAATTGAACAGCCTGTAGGCCCAGGCGAATTTGAAGAAGGCGTAGACGAAGATCAGCGCGAGGCCGGCGACCTTCAGCTCCCAGGTCAGGCGATTGGCCACCGTCCCGAAGGGCAGCGTGGCGAACAGGTTCAGGACGTCGTCCCCGGAGCGCGACAGGGTCAGGACGGAACCCAGCGCGATGAGCGAGGTCGAGGCGAAGAAGGCCGTGCCGTTCTGCAGCGACGCGTTGATCTGCGTGTCGACCACCCGGTTGTCGCGGCCGATGACCTGGCGCGCCCAGTTGGCCCGGTGGCCGTTCATGATCTGGCTGAGGGAGACCATCCTGCCGCGCAGCCGGCCGACGGACAGGCCGTAGGCGATCCAGGCGAGGATGAAGTAGAGCAGCGCCGCGAGATCGAGGTGCGAGAAGGCGGCGCTGCCGGCGGACAGGTCGGTCATGGTCTCCGGATGGCGGATACGCGAAGGGGCCGTCCGCCATACCAGTCCGCGGGCGCGCGCTGAACCCGCGGCGCCGATCTCAGTCGCGCAGGATCCGGAATTCGCCGCCGCGCGGCACGTCGCCGCCGTCCCGCGCGGCCACGTCGGTCACGCGCGCACCCGGCGGACCCGACCGGCACAGGGCCGCCATCTCCGCCACGGCCTCCGGCGCGCCGCTGAAGACCGCCTCGACCGTGCCGTCGTCGCGGTTGCGCACGGAGCCGGCGAGGCCGCGGGCGCGGGCCTCGGACTGCGTCCAGGCCCGGTAGGACACGCCCTGGACGCGACCGGTGACGATGACGGAGATCGTCCGGGTCTCGCTCATGCGGGCGCGGTCTCGCCTGGATGGGCCCGCGCCGGCGGCGCGGGCCGGGATGGCCTCACTCGGCCGCGATCGGGCGACGCATGCCGGCACCGAGGGCCGGGGTCCGCGTCGCGCCGGTGCGGACATGCGTGGAGTAGAGCATCAGGCCCGTGAAGGCGATGCCGCCCACGATGTTCCCGATCAGCGTCGGGATCTCGTTCCAGAGCAGGTAGTCCATCACCGTCAGGTGCCCGCCCATGAGGATCGCCGACGGGAACAGGAACATGTTCACCACCGAGTGCTCGAAGGTCATGAAGAAGAACACCGTGATCGGCATCCACATCGCGATGACCTTGCCGGGCACCGAGGTCGACAGCATGGCGCCGATGACGCCGGTCGAGACCATCCAGTTGCACAGCATGGCGCGGACGAAGAGCGTCAGCATCCCCGAGGCGCCGTACTTCTCGTAGCCGAGGGTGCGCGCCTCGCCGATCCCGGCGATGAGCTTGCCGACGGCGTTCGGCTCGGTGGCGAAGCCGAAGGTGAAGACGATCGACATCATCACCGCGGTGGTCAGCGCGCCCGCGAAGTTGCCGAAGAAGACCAGCACCCAGTTGCGGGCGACGCCGGCCACGGTGACGCCGGGGCGCTTGTCGATGAGGGCGAGCGGCGTGAGCACGCAGACGCCGGTGAACAGGTCGTAGCCGAGCAGGTACAGCATCGAGAAGCCGACCGGGAACAGCAGCGCCGCGACCAGCGGCTGGCCGGTCGCCTGGTTGACGCTCACCGCGAAGGCGGCGGCGAGCGCCAGGATCGCGCCGGCCATGTAGGCCCGGATGAACGTGTCCTTGGTAGCCATGAAGACCTTCGCCTCACCGGCATCGACGGCCTTCTTCACAAAATCGGCGGGCGCCAGATACGACATGCACAACTCTCCCTCGCGAGCGCACGCCGATCGTCGTTGACCGACGGGCGCGCCGCGCAATCACGGATGGCCGGACGGGCGCGGTGCTGCCGCTCGCCCTCCAGCTCGCTCGTGTGCAAGCATGTCGCGTACCAACTGCGCGGCGCTCAGGCGGGCAGGCCGCGAGACCAGGTGCCGAGTTCCCGAAGATAGGCGGGCGGCAGCTGCGCCGCGCGGGCCGCCGCGACGACCGCCTCCAGGTATCCGGGCCGCGGGCGGCCGGGCGCGGTCGAGCATCCGCGATAGATCAGGGCGCGCTTGACGCCCTCACCCGTGCGGACCGGCAGCGCCGCCTTGGTGTAGAGGCCCCCGGCGACGCCCTCGTAGCGGTCGAGCGCCGGGATGTCGTCGGGAGCGAGTTCCCACAGGACACCCCAGACGGTGCGCCTCGGATCGGGCACGACGGACGCGTAGCCCTCGCGCATGATGATGAAGCGGTGGTTCGGCAGGTGTCCGCCGCCGACCAGCCGCGAAACCGGGCAGCGCAGCGCCATCGCGGCGGCATCCATGTTGGCGCCGTAGGCGAAATAGAGGGGCATGCCGGAGCTGTGGGAGCCTACTCGCCCGCGGGGGGATCCAGGCGCCGCGCGGCACGCTCGTTCGCGCGCACGGCCGCGTAGGCGATCGCCAACGTGATCGCCGGAATGCCGAACGTTACGAAGATCCAGTCGTAGTTCACGGCTTCAGGCTCCGGAGGGCACGCCTCGCACCGTAATGTAGTGCGCAGCCGGTCCCCAGCCAAACGAGCGTGAAGATCGCGTTCTCGACGCGCAGAGCCGGTGCACTCGGCACGCCGAAGCTCGCGGCCGTCATCGGCGTGACGAAGCCGATGACGACGTAGGCGACGGCGATGTTGTTCAGCGCCGTAGCCAGCAGCTTGGTCTGCTCGTTGTGAACCGCAGTCACGGCCGCGAGCGCGACGCGCGCCCCGCGATCAGGCGAATTCCAGGATCACCGCGTCGACGGCGAGGCTGTCGCCCTCCTTGGCGTGGATCTTCCCCACCGTCGCGTCGCGCTCGGCGCGGAGCACGTTCTCCATCTTCATCGCCTCGACGACCGCGATCGGCTCGCCGTTCTTCACCTCCTGGCCCTCGGTGACGAGGATCTGCTTCACGAGGCCGGGCATCGGGCAGAGCACCTGCTTGCCCGAGCCGGCCTGCTCCTTCACCGGCATCAGGGCGGCGAGTTCCGCCTCGCGGCGGGTGTAGACACGGGCCTCGGCGGCCGCGCCGGCGTGCTGCAGGAACACGCCGTTCAGCAGGCTGCGCACCTGGATCGCCACGCGCTCCGAGCCGATCGTGCCGATCCAGACCGGCTCGCCCGGGCGCCAGGCGCTCGCCACCGTGAGCGCCGTGCCGTCGTCGCGGGTGACGAGGATGTCCTCGCCCTCCGGCTCGACCGTCACCGGGAAGGAGTGACCCGCCAGGATCACCACGCGCTCACGCTCGAAGGCGAAGAGGCCGGGCGCGCGCATCTGCCCGGAGATGCCGCGCTTGCGCTGGTTGAGCTTGTGGTCGATCGCCGCCGCCGCCGCCATCATGCGGATCGCCACCGGGCCGGCGGGCTCCGGAGCCGTGAAGCCCTCGGGAAATTCCTCGGCGATGAAGCCTGTGGACAGCCGACCCTCCTGCCAGCGCGGATGGGCCATCAGCGCCGAGAGGAACGGGATGTTGTGGCGGATGCCGTCGATGGCGAAGGCGTCGAGGGCCTCGCCCTGCGCGGCGATCGCCTCCGCCCGGGTCGGCGCCCAGGAGACCAGCTTGGCGATCATCGGGTCGTAGTGGATGGCGATCTCGCCGCCCTCCTCGACGCCGGTATCGTTGCGGATGATCGCCGTGCCCTGCTGGCCCTCCTCCGGCGGACGGTAGGTGGTCAGCCGGCCGATCGAGGGCAGGAAGTTGCGGGTCGGGTCCTCGGCGTAGACGCGGCTCTCGACCGCCCAGCCGTTCAGCTTCACGTCGTCCTGGGTGATCGGCAGCTTCTCGCCGGCCGCGACCCGGATCATCAGCTCGACGAGGTCGAGGCCGGTGATCATCTCGGTGACCGGATGCTCGACCTGCAGACGGGTGTTCATCTCCAGGAAGTAGAAGGACTTGTCCTGCCCGGCGACGAACTCGACCGTGCCGGCCGAATCGTAGTTCACCGCCTTGGCGAGCGCGACGGCCTGCTCGCCCATCTTGCGGCGGGTCTTCTTGTCGAGGAGCGGCGACGGCGCCTCCTCGATCACTTTCTGGTTACGGCGCTGGATCGAGCACTCGCGCTCGCCGAGGTAGACGACGTTGCCGTGCTTGTCGCCGATCAGCTGGATCTCGATGTGGCGCGGGTCGGTGATGAACTTCTCGATGAAGACGCGGTCGTCGCCGAAGGATGAGGCCGCCTCCGACTTGGCGCGGGCGAAGCCCTCGGCCACCTCGTCGCCCGAGAAGGCGATGCGCATGCCCTTGCCGCCGCCGCCCGCGGAGGCCTTGATCATCACCGGGTAGCCGATCTCGTCGGCGATCTTCTTGGCGTGCTCGGGTGATTCGATCACGCCGAGGAAGCCCGGAACGGTCGAGACCTCGGCGGCCGCCGCCGCCTTCTTCGACTCGATCTTGTCGCCCATGGCGGCGATGGCCCCCGGGTTGGGGCCGATGAACACGATGCCGGCGGCCTCGAGCGCCTTCGGGAAGGCCTCGCGCTCGGAGAGGAAGCCGTAGCCGGGATGGACGGCCTGGGCGCCGGTCTTCTTGCAGGCCTCGACGATCTTCTCGATCACGAGGTACGATTCGGAAGCGGCAGCGGGCCCGATATGCACGGCCTCGTCGGCCATGGCGACGTGCACGGCGTCGCGATCGGCATCCGAGTAGACCGCTACGGTCTTGATGCCCATCCTCCGGGCCGTCTTGATCACCCGGCAGGCGATCTCGCCCCGGTTGGCAATCAGGATCTTGTCGAACATCGCTGGCGCACTGCTTTCGAGATCGCCGGATTGCGCACCGGCTTGACTGTCCCGATAGATCAGTTGCGCCGCGGACGGAAGCTGCGCCTTGGTCTGAGGCTCAGGCGGCCAGGGCGAAGGTCATGCGCGGGGCCTGGACCGTGTCGCGGGCGCGACGGTTGGCCTCGAGGGCGAAGGCCACCAGTGATTCGGCGCTGCTCTCGGCCTCGCGGACGACTTCCATGGCGATCCGGGCACCCACCGCGCTCGGGCCGTCGCGGCCGCTGAGCGAGGCGGCGAGCCACGCGGCGACGTCGCGGTCGATGTAGCCGGTCGGGCGCGAGCCCCACACGGCGAAGTCGACGACCGAGGCGACCAGGAAGTCGGCGAAGGCGTCGGACCCGATCACCGCCCGCTCGAGGGCGATCAGCAGGTCGGCCTCCTCGCGGTTCATGAGGCCGTCCGGGAGAACCTCGCGCTTCAGGACCAGCAGGTCCTCGTCGCTGATCGTGCCGGCCGAGACAGCATGGTTGCAGAACTGTTGAACGGAAATGGTGGTCATGATCGCCTGCCTCCCCGACCTTTGCTGCGGTCGGCTCTAGTCCCTGTGTGTCTTCAACTTACGGGACGGCTCCCCTTCCAGAGGTTAATGGCGAGATCTGAACGGAAGTTCAGGTAAACACCCCCCGAGCAAGCAGGCTTATTGGGACGTTGACCGGTTGCGTTACCGGACGATGACCGTGGCTCCCACGGGGACCCGGTTGTAGAGGTCGACCACGTCGATGTTGCGCATCCGGATGCATCCCGAGGAGACCGCCTGGCCGATCTTCTCGGGCTCGTTCGTGCCGTGGATCCGGTAGAGCGTGTCCCGGCCGCGATCCGACAGGTACAGGGCGCGGGCGCCGAGCGGGTTCATCGGGCCGCCCTGCATCGCGTGGACGTGCGGCCAGCGCCGGATCATTTCGGCCGGCGGGTTCCAGGCCGGCCACTCCGCCTTGCGGTCGATCCGGGCCGTGCCGGTCCAACCATACGCCTCGTCGCCCACCGACACGCCGTAGCGCATCGCCCGGCCGTTCGGCAGGACGAGGTAGAGCTGGCGCTCCTTGGTCTCGACGACGATCGTGCCGGGCGCTTCCCGGGTCGGGTCGGCGATCTCGTAGCGGGCGAAGTGCGGATCGAACTCGGCCTCGGGCACCAGGGCCATGTACTCGGCGTCGCGGGCCGAGAGCGCCGGATCGGGCACGCCCTTGAAGGTGCAGCCCGCCAGCAGCAGGGCGCAGCCGAGTCCCGAGATGATGCGCATATCCCCGCCTCGAAGGTCGTCGCGGCCGCGGACGGAGCGCGCGGATCGCCGATCCGGGTCCGTCCCGTGGAAGAATCACGCAACCATAAGGGGGCAACGGCACCCCACCGTAGTCCGCGCGTTGGGCCCGTGGCACATTGCCGGCTCCTGTTGCCGGTGCGCGACAGGCGAGCATCCCGGGAGCGACCCTCGTGACCACCCTCTACGTGAGCCATCCCGCCAGCTTCGATCACGAGGTCCCCGAGGGGCATCCGGAGCGGCCGGCCCGGATGCGCGCGGTGGAGCGGGCCCTGGAGGACGAGCGCTTCGCGGGCCTCGTGCGGGCCACGGCGCCCCGGGGCGAGATCGAGGCCGTCACCCTCGCGCACCCGCGCGAGTACGTGGACGCGCTGGTGGCGGCGGTGCCCGAGCACGGCATGGTCGGCATCGACTCCGACACGATCCTGTCGGCGGGCAGCCTCGAGGCGACGCTGCGGGCCGTGGGCGGCGGGATGCACGCCGTCGACGCCGTCGTCGGCGGCGAGTGCCGCAACGCCTTCGTGGCCATGCGCCCGCCCGGCCACCACGCCGAGCGGACCCGCGCGATGGGCTTCTGCCTGTTCAACCACGCCGCCATCGCGGCCCTGCACGCCCGGAAGAAGCACGGCGCCGAGCGGGTGGCGCTCGTGGACTGGGACGTCCACCACGGCAACGGCAGCCAGGACATCTTCTGGAACGACGCCTCGGTGCTCTACTGCTCGACCCACCAGATGCCGCTCTATCCCGGGACCGGATCACCGTCCGAGCGGGGCGAGAAGGACACGATCGTCAACGTGCCGCTGCGGCCGAACGATGACGGCGAGGTGTTCCGCGAGGCGTTCGAGACCGGCATCCTCTCCCGCCTGGAGGCCTTCCGGCCGGACGTGATCGTGATCTCCGCCGGCTTCGACGCGCACCGGCTGGACCCGCTCGCCAACCTGCGGCTGGAGGCCGAGGATTTCGGCTGGGCGACCCGCCGCCTGATGGACCTGGCCGAGCGCTGCGCGGACGGCCGGGTCGTCTCGATCCTCGAGGGCGGCTACAGCCTCGAGGGGCTCGGCAAGTCGGTGGCCGCCCATGTCGACGCGCTGATGGGCCGCTGACGGCGGCGACGTTGCGGCCGTCCGGCGGCACGCGATAATCGGCGTCTCGGAGGAGATCGCCGCCATGCCGCCACGGAGCCGACTAAGCCCGTCACCGCGGAGCATTCCCGTCCCGGCCGCGGGCACCGGTCGATGACGCTCGCGGGCTTCCTGACCTACGCGCTGGCCCTCGGGGTCGCCGCCGCGATCCCCGGGCCCGGCGTCGTCGCCCTCGTCGCCCGGGCCCTGGGCGCGGGTTTCGGCGCCGCGATGGCCTTCTCGCTCGGCCTGATCCTCGGCGACCTGACCTATCTCGCCGCCGCGATCTTCGGCCTGTCGCTGATCGCGGAGGCGCTCGGGGCGGTCTTCGTCGTCGTCCGCTACGGCGCGGCGCTCTACCTGGCCTACCTGGCGTTCCGGCTCTGGCGCGCGGCCGGAGCCGCAGCCCGGGTCGAGGGCGAATCGCGGGACCGGCCGTGGACCAGCTTCGTCGCCGGGCTGACCATCACCTTGGGCAATCCGAAGACGATCGTCTTCTACCTCGCCATCCTGCCAACGCTCGTCGATCTGCGCGGCGTGACGGCGAAGGAGTGCGTCACCCTCGTCGTCATCACGGCCGCGACCCTGTTCGCCGTCATGACGCCCTACGCGGCGCTGGCGGCGCGGGCGCGCGAGACTCTCCGGCGGCCGGCCTTTCGCGCGCGGCTGAACCGCGGAGCCGCGGCGATCATGGCCGGCGCGGCATTCTGGACCGTCCTGCGCCGCGCCTGACCGGGGCGCTCTTCCGGGCCTCAGCCCTCCAGGGGCTCGTCGCCCAGGAGCTCGATCCCGAAGCCCGAGAGGCCGACATAGGAGCGGGACGAGGTGGCGAGGTTGCGGATCGAGACCACGCCGAGATCGCGCAGGATCTGGGCGCCGAGCCCGACCTCGCGCCACTGCCGCGCCCGGAGCGCCTCCGTGCCCTCGTCGGTGACGCTCTTGACCGGGACACCCGCGGTGCCGTCTCGGAGATAGACCAGCACGCCGCGCCCGGCCGCCGCGAAGCGCTTGAGCACGGCGTCGATCTGCTTGCCGCCGCCGATCACGTCGGCCGCGACGTTGGAGCGGTGCAGGCGCACCAGCACGTCGCGGCCGTCGCCGATCTCGCCCATCACGAACGCGAATTGCTGGATCGACTCGAAGGGCGTCGAGAACACGTAAGCGTTCAGGTCGCCGTGGTTCGAGCGCACCGGGAAGTGCCCGACCCGCTCCACCAGCCGGTCGCGGGCCTGCCGATAGGCGATCAGGTCGGCCACCGAGACCTGCTTGAGGCCGTGCTTCTCCGCGAAGGTCTCGATCTGCGGTCCCTTCATGACCGTGCCGTCGTCGTTGGCGAGCTCGCAGATCACGCCCACGGGCGGCAGCTCGGCGAGGCGGCACAGGTCGACGGCGGCCTCGGTGTGGCCCGAGCGCATGAGCACGCCGCCGTCGCGGGCGATCAGCGGGAAGACGTGGCCGGGCCGCACGAAGTCGCCCGCGCCCATGTTGCCGTTGGCCAGCGCCCGCACCGTGTTGCAGCGCTGCTCCGCCGAGATGCCGGTCGTCAGCCCGTGCTTGACGTCGACCGTGACCGTGAAGGCCGTGCCCAGCGGCGCGTCGTTCGACGCGACCATCGGGGCGAGGTGCAGGCGTCGCGCCTCGCTCTGGGTGATCGGCGCGCAGACGATGCCGCAGGTGTTGCGGATGATGAACGCCATCTTCTCCGGCGTGCAGAGCGAGGCGGCGACGACGAGGTCGCCCTCGTTCTCGCGGTCGTCGTCGTCGGTGACGACCACGATCTCGCCGCGGGCGAAGGCCGCGATGGCCTCTGTGACGGTGCAGTGGGGCACGGGCATTCTCGGGTCGTTGAGGCGAGGGCCAGGATCAGGGCTGCTGCCCGACCTGCCCGCGATGGCGCAGATAGTGATCGGCGAGCACGCAGGCCATCATGGCCTCCGCAACCGGCACGGCGCGGATGCCGACACAGGGATCGTGCCGGCCCTTGGTGACGAGATCGACCTCGCCGCCGTCGCGGGTGACGGAGCGGCGCGGGGTCAGGATCGAGGAGGTCGGCTTCACGGCGAACCGCACCACCACCGGCTCGCCGTTGGAGATGCCGCCCAGGATGCCGCCCGCGTGGTTCGCCAGGAAGCGCGGCCGGCCGCCGTTGCCCGCCCGCATCTCGTCCGCGTTGTCCTCGCCGCGCAGGGCCGCCGCCGCGAACCCGTCGCCGATCTCGACGCCCTTCACGGCGTTGATCGACATCATCGCGGCGGCGAGGTCCGCGTCCAGCTTGCCGTAGACCGGTGCGCCGAGGCCGGGCGGCACGCCCTCGGCCACCACCTCGATGACGGCGCCGACCGACGAGCCGTCCTTCCGGAGCCCGTCGAGATAGGTCTCGTAGAAGGACGCCGTCTCGGCATCGGGGCAGAAGAACGGGTTGTTGCCGACCGCGTCCCAGTCCCAGCGGGACCGGTCGACGGCGTGCGGACCCATCTGCACGAGGGCCGCCCGGATGGTCACGCCCGGGATGACTTTGCGCGCCACCGCGCCGGCCGCGACCCGCGCGGCGGTCTCACGCGCCGAGGACCGGCCGCCGCCGCGATAGTCGCGGATTCCGTACTTCACGTCGTAGGTGTAGTCGGCGTGGCCGGGACGGTAGCTGTCGCGGATCTCCGAGTAGTCCTTCGAGCGCTGATCCGTATTCTCGATCATCAGCGCGATCGGGGTGCCGGTGGTGAGCTGGCGGCCGCCGGTGCGGTCGTCCGCGAAGACGCCGGACAGGATCTTCACCTGATCGGGTTCGCGGCGCTGCGTCGTGAAGCGCGACTGGCCGGGCTTCCGGCGATCCAGCTCGGCCTGGATCTCCTCGGCCTCCAGGGGCAGGCCGGGCGGGCAGCCGTCGACGACGCAGCCGAGCGCGATCCCGTGGCTCTCGCCGAAGGTCGTGACGCGGAACAGGTGGCCGAAGGTGTTGTGCGACATGGCGCGGCTGCCTTAGCGCGGGAGCGGCGGGGGCACAAACGATGGTGCGGACTTCCGGCGCTAAGCCGGCTTCGACGCGACGATCGGCTGGACACTGAGCCGGAGGCCGATCGACTTGAGGACGCTCACCAGCGTGTCGAGCTGCGGATTGCCCTTCTCGGACAGGGCCCGATACAGACTCTCGCGGGAGCGGCCCGTCTCCGCCGCAATCTGCGCCATCCCGCGTGCCCGCGCCACGTCGCCGATCGCTGCGGAAATAAGCGCCGGGTCGCCATCCTCCAGCACGGCTTCGATATAGGCCGCGATGCGTTCCGGCGTGTCGAGATGCTCCACGACGTCCCAGTCACGGGTTTCGATGGTCATCGGCCCTGCTCCTGCCGGTTGATTGACTGTGCCTCGCGGATGTCGGGATCCTGAGTTCGCTTGTCGCCACCGCACAGGAGCAGGACAAACGCCTCGCCGCGCTGCGCGAAGTAAACGCGGTAGCCCGGCCCATAATCGATACGCAGCTCGCTCACCCCGGCACTGACGGGTCTCACGTCCCCTGGGTTTCCCAGTGCAAGGCGCTTGATGCGGACGTTGATCCGGGCACGCGCCTGCTCGTCGCGCAACGCAGCGAACCAAGCTGCGAAAATTTCGGTCTGGCGAATCGCCGGCATCGCAGCGCTTGTAGCTTATACGCTACATTTCTAAAACCGAACGCGCTTGCGTATCAAGCCCGCCTCGCGCCTTGAGCGCCCGGTAGGCCGTCACCGCCACCGCGAGGTCAGCCCGCAGCCGCCGCTCATCGCCGAGCGTATCGCGATCGTAGGTGAGCCCCATGATGTGCGCCGCCTCGTAGCCCTCCGGCAGTTCGCCCGCTGTGCCCAGGCTGATCGTTTCATTCGGGAGCCGGTCGGCGAAGTCGGCGAGGCGCGTCCGGAGCCTCGCCCCGCTCGCCCTGAGATGTTCGCCCGCGCCGGCACCGTGCTCGCGGATCGCCGCCACCGTCCCCTGCGCCAGCGACAGATGCACCGCCTCGCGGTGCGCCGGGAACAGGTAGACGAGGTAGTAGCCCCGCGTGGCGCTGGTGGTGACGGCGGGATCGAACACGGCGATCCAGGGGATCGCGGCCCAGTGGCTCCCGCGCCCCGGGCTGCCCTTCACCAAGAACGGCCCGTCGATCGGCTCCAGGGCGGCGCGCAGCTCGTCCGGCGCACCCCTGCGGATGACGGCGGCCAGCGGGTGGCCGGCGGGCGGGTCGAGCCGGGCGAGCGGGTATTCCTCGACGATCCGCCGGAGCGCGTAGCCGAGGCTCACGGCCGCGCCAGCACCCCGCCGGTCATCTCCGCGCGCACGCCGGTGGTCGCCGGGAAGGTGATCGGCAGGCCCTTGAGCGAGCGCACCGCAAGGTACGCGAAGGCCTGCGCCTCCAGATAGGCCGAGGACCAGCCGATCGCGTCCGCGGTCGTGATCTCGGCGCGCAGGTGGTAATTCAGGAGCCGCACCAGCTCGCCGTTGCGGGCGCCGCCGCCGGCCACGATCCAGCGGGTCGGGATCTCGGGGGCGTGGTCGAGGGCGCGGGCCACGGCCCGGGCCGTGAAGGCCGTGAGCGTCGCGGCGCCGTCCTCGGTCGAGAGTTGCCCGGCGAGCTTGTGCGAGAACCAGTTCCGGTCCAGCGACTTCGGCGGTTTGCGGAAGAAGAACGGGTGCGTCAGGAGCCAGGCGAGCAGCTGCTCGTCCGGGCGGCCGCGGGCCGCCGTGCGGCCGCCATCGTCCAGATTCTTGCCCTCGCGCTCCTGCATCCACTCGTCGATCAGGGCGTTGCCGGGACCGGTGTCGAAGGCGATGACGCCGCCCTTGGAATCGATCAGCGTCGCGTTGGCGACGCCGCCGATGTTGAGGATGCCGAAGGGCCCGTCGAAGCCCGACGCCTCGGCGAGCGCCTTGTGGAACACCGGCACCAGCGGCGCCCCCTGCCCGCCCGCCTCGATATCGGCCCGGCGCAGGTCCGAGACGACCGGGATGCCGAGCCGGGTCGCCAGCGCCTGCCCGTCGCCGACCTGGATCGAGATCCGCTGATCCGGACGGTGGATCACGGTCTGCCCGTGGAAGCCGATCACGTCGATCTCGGAGGGATTCAGGCCGTGCTCCTCCAGGAAGCGCTCCACGGCCTCGGCATGGGCGAGGGTGACGAAGGCCTCGGCCTCCGGCAGACGCCCGGGCCGGTCGGCGGGATGGAGGACGGATTCGGCGTCCTTGGTGGCCGCGCGCAGCAGCGCCTTCTCGTCGTCGGCGTAGCCGCGGTAACCGGTGGGGCCCAGCGGCTCGAGGAAGTTGTTGTGGCCCTTCACCACGTGGACGCGCTCGCCGTCGGTCTCGATCAGCGCGATGTCGACGCCGTCCAGCGAGGTGCCGCTCATCAGTCCGATCGCGCGCATCATCGCCATGCCGTGCTGCCCCGTGCCTTTCGGCCAACGCCCTGCTAAGAGCGCGCCGTATCCTGAACCCAGCGCGAGCTAGCATGCGGGGCCTCGGCCTGTCGCGCCAGCGCGCGACCCGAGATGGCATCCATGACCGCCGAGAGCTTCGCGCCGAAATCCGACTTCCTGCGGATCCTGACCGAGCGCGGCTATATCCACCAGACCTCGGACCTCGCCGGCATCGACGCCGCGGCCCTCGAGGGCCGGCTGACCACCTATGTCGGCTACGACTGCACGGCGCCCTCGCTCCATGTCGGGCACCTCCTGTCGATCATGATGCTCCACTGGCTGCAGGCCACCGGGGGCAAGCCGATCGCCCTGATGGGCGGCGGCACGACCCGGGTCGGCGACCCGTCCGGCCGCGACGAGACCCGCAAGATCCTCACCGTCGAGCAGATCGACGCCAACAAGGCCGAGATCCGCAAGACCTTCGACCGGTTCCTCCGCTTCGGCGACGCGGCCGGCGACGCCGTGATGGTCGACAACGCCGAGTGGCTGACCAAGCTCAACTACATCGAGATGCTTCGCGACGTCGGCCGCCATTTCTCGGTGAACCGCATGCTGTCGATGGACAGCGTGCGCCTGCGCCTGGAGCGCGACCAGGAGCTGTCGTTCCTCGAATTCAACTACATGATCCTCCAGTCCTACGACTTCGTGGAGCTGAACCGCCGCTACGGCTGCGTCATGCAGATGGGCGGATCGGACCAGTGGGGCAACATCGTCAACGGCATCGATCTCGGCCGCCGCATGGGCACGCCGCAGCTCTACGCCCTGACCTGCCCGCTGCTGACCACGTCGTCCGGCGCCAAGATGGGCAAGACCGCGGCCGGCGCCGTCTGGCTCAACCCGGACATGCTGAAGCCCTACGATTACTGGCAGTTCTGGCGGAACACCGAGGACGCGGACGTCGCCCGCTTCCTCAAGCTGTTCACCCTGCTGCCCATGGAGGAGATCGCGCGCCTCTCCGCCCTCGCCGGCTCCGAGATCAACGCGGCCAAGACGGTGCTGGCCACCGAGGCGACCGCGCTGATGCACGGCCGCGATGCCGCGGAGGCCGCCGCCGAGACCGCCCGCAAGACCTTCGTCGAGGGAACGCTGGCCGCCGACCTGCCGAGCGTCACCGTGCCGTCCTCCGCCCTGGAGACGGGCCTCGGCGTGCTCACCGCCTTCGGGCCGGAGGTAGCCAAGCTCGTGCCGTCCACCAGCGAGGCGCGCCGTCAGATCAAGGGCGGCGGCCTGCGGGTCAACGACGTGGCGGTCACGGACGAGAAGGCCGTCCTCGGCCGCGGCGACGTGACCGCGGACGGGGTCATCAAGCTCTCCTTCGGCAAGAAGCGGCACGTGCTGCTGCGGCCCGAATAGGCCGCCCGAGACCGCCACGAGAGACGGAACGCGTGAGCATAGCCCGCATCCTGGTGATCGACGACGAGCCGCCGATCCGCCGGCTGCTCCGCACCGGTCTCGGGACGCAGGACTACGCGGTCGTCGAGGCCGCCGACGGGGCCGCGGCCCTCGCCGCCCTGGAGGCCGGCGGGGTGGATCTCGCGATCCTCGACCTCGGCCTGCCCGACATGGCCGGCCACGCCCTCCTGGCGGCGATCCGCGAGCGCTGGCCCGGCCTGTCGGTCGTGATCCTGTCGAGCCGCGACGACGAGCGCGGCAAGGTCGAGGCCCTCGATCTCGGCGCCGACGACTACGTCACCAAGCCCTTCGGCATGAACGAGCTGCTGGCCCGCATCCGCGCGGCCCTGCGCCACCGCCTCGCCATGCAGGGGGAGCGGCCGGTCTTCCGGGTCGAGGACCTCTCGGTCGACCTCGTCCGCCGCATCGTCCGCGTCGGCGAGCGCGAGGTGAAGCTGTCGCCGCGGGAATACGAGTTCCTGCGCGTGCTGGTGCAGCACGCCGGCAAGGTGCTCACCCACGCGCAGCTCATGCGCCACGCGCCGGCCTCGTCGGACCCGCAGTACCTGCGCGTCTACATCCGGCAGCTGCGCCAGAAGCTCGAGCCCGATCCCGAGCGCCCGCGCTACCTGCTCACCGAAACCGGGGTCGGCTACCGCCTGCGCGCGCCGGACTGAGCCCGGCGCGCCGGCTCAGGGCTCCAGCCCCTCCTCGACGCGCCGCGCGGCGCGCAGCTTCTCGACCCGCGCCACCGAGAACACCGAGGCCTCGTAGAGGAGCAGCATTGGGATCGCGAGGGAGAGCTGCGAGATGACGTCCGGCGGGGTCAGGATGGCGGCGGCGACGAAGACTAGCACGATCGCGTAGCGACGCTTCTCGCGGAGGAACGCCGCGTCGATGATCCCGATCTGGCCGAGCAGCGTCAGGATCACCGGCAGCTGGAAGGCGATGCCGAACGCGAAGATCAGCGTCATGATCAGCGACAGGTACTCGTCGACCTTCGGGAGCAGCTTGATCGTAGGCTCCCCGGCGACGCCCACCTGCTGGAGCGACACCGAGAACTTGATCAGCAGCGGCATCGCCAGGAAGAACACCACGAGCGCGCCGAGCAGGAAGAAGATCGGGGTGGCGACGAGGTAGGGCAGGAACGCCTTGCGCTCGTTGCGGTAGAGGCCGGGCGCCACGAAGGCGTAGATCTGCGTGGCGATCACCGGGAAGGCCAGGAAGGCCGCGCCGAAGACGCTGAGCTTGATGTTGGTGAAGACCTGCTCGAGGAAGTGCGTGGCGATCAGCTCGGCGTTCTGCGCACCCACGATCGAGACGTAGGGGTAGACCAGCACGTTGTAGATGTCGCGCGAGAAGAAGAAGCACGCGAAGAACATCAGCACGAAGGCGATGAGCGACTTGATCAGTCGCGACCGCAATTCGATCAGGTGCTCGAGCAGGGGCGCCCGGGACGCCTCGATCTCGGCCTCGTCCGCCTCGCTGATCATCGGGCAGCCGTGCCGTTCTTGGACTCTTCGGTGGCGGGGTGTGCGGCGGGCGGGTCGGGCGGAGGGCCGAACGGATCGTCCACCGAGCCGGGCACGGGCAGGGGCGCCTCCGCGACCTCGGTCGCCGGGCCATGGTCCGACGCGCCGGCGGGCGTCACCGGACGCGTCTCGGCGGCGTGAGGCGCCGCCGCGGCTTCCTGCTCGGCCTTCAGCTGCGCCGTGGCGTCGGCCAGCGACCGGGTCTCGACCGGGGGAGTCTCGGGGCCGGGCATCTCCGGACCCATCTTCTCCGGACCCAACTTCTCCGGACCCAACTTCTCCGGACCCATCTTGGCCCGGCCCTCGACGGCGCCCTTCAGCTCGTCGCGGATCGTCTGCACCGGATTGAAGGTCGAGCCGGCCGTGCGGACGGTGTTGCGGATGCCGTCGACCTCGCGCCGGACGTCGTCGAGCTCGGCCTCGCGGATCGCCTCGTTGAACTGCATCTGAAACTCGCCGGCCATGCGGCGCAGCTTCGTGGTGATCTGGCCGACGGTGCGCAGCGCCTTCGGCAGATCCTTCGGCCCGATGACGATGAGGGCGACGCCGCCGATCAGCATCACCTCGCCCCAGCTCATGTCCAGCATGTCGTCGACGGTCCTGCTGCCCCGAGATCCGGCACGGCGGCCGGACCCCGTCAGGCTCTACACGAGCGCGCGCGCTCTGACAGTCCTACAGTCAAGCTCGCCGTCAGACCGGCTTGCGCTCGCCGCCGGGAATATGGTTCGCCGGGATCGCGGTGCCGGGGCTCGTCTCGGCGGTGTGCGGGATGGTGCGGACCGGCTCGGCCGGAGGCGGCGCGGCCTGGGCCGCCGGCGGGGTCTCGTCCTCGGCCATGCCTTTCTTGAAGGCCTTGATGCCCTTCGCGACGTCGCCCATCAGGTCGGACACCTTGCCGCGTCCGAAGAGCAGCATCACGATGACCGCGACGATGACCCAGTGCCAGATACTCATGCTGCCCATGGCAACCTCCTGCGGGCGCCCCGAAGAAGCGGGAGCGTGACGCCACGTCCGGTTGAGGATTTCGGGGCGAACCTAGGGATCGCGCCGCCCGAACACAAGCAGAGGCGATGCCACGGCCGGTGGAAGGCCGCGATGGAACGCCGCGCGGTGTCTCAGGTCAGGCGGCGGCGAGGGCCGCGGCGAAGCGGTCGCGGGCTTCCGCGACGTCGAGCCCGTCGCCGGCGGGATCGAGCCGCGCCAGCGCGGCGGCGGCGCGCCGCGCGGCCTCGCCGGTCAGTTCGGGCGCCGCCTCGGCCACGGCCTGCATCTCGTCGCGCGCGCCGTTGCAGTGGAGGCCGATGTCGATCCCCGCCGCGAAGGCGCGCTCCGTCCGGTCGCGGAACGCGCCGGTCAGCGCGTGCATGGACAGGTCGTCGGTCATCAGCAGGCCGTCGAAGCCGATGGCGCCGCGGATGATGTCGCGGATGACGGTGTCCGACTGGGTCGCCGGCCGGTCGGGGTCGATGGCGGTGAAGACGACGTGCGCGCTCATCGCCATCGGCAGGTCCGCGAGGGCGCGGAAGGTGCGGAAATCCTGCCCGGCGAGATCCGCCCGGGTCGCGTCGACCACCGGGAGGCCGTGGTGGCTGTCGCAGGTGGCGCGCCCGTGCCCGGGAATGTGCTTCATGACCGGCAGGACGCCGCCGGCCATCAGGCCCTCGGCGACGGCGCGTCCGATCTCGGCGACCCGCTCCGGACTCGTCGCGTAGGCGCGGTCGCCGATGATGTCGTGCGAGCCCGGCGCCGGCACGTCGAGGACGGGGGCGCAGTCGACGTTGATGCCGACCTCGGCGAGGTCGTGCGCCATGAGGCGCGCGCCGAGCCGGGCGACGGTCGCGGCGCTGCCGTTCAGGCGGCCGTAGCGGCCGCCGGCCGGATAGGCCGGCCAGTGGGGCGGACCCATCCGCTGGACCCGGCCGCCTTCCTGGTCGATCAGGATCGGCGCCCGGTCGGACCCGACGCAGTCCCGGAGTGCCCCGGTGAGGGCGCGGACCTCGTCGGGCGTCCCGATGTTGCGCTTGAACAGGATGAAGCCCCAGGGCTTCACGTCCCGGAAGAAGGCCCTCTCCTCCGCCGTGAGCGACGGGCCGGTGCAGCCGAGAATCAGGGCGCGGGAGGTCATCTGGAACGACTCGGGGACAGCTCGGTTGCGGCGCGAAGACGGCGCGAGAACGGCGGCGGGGCCGCCGGGCGGCGCGAATCGATGGCGACAGAGTCGGGCGGGATCGGGGAGCCGGCAAGACCAAACCGCGGCCCCGGAGCGGTGGCCGGGGCGATCGCGCCGCCCGTGTTGCCGTGCGGACTCGCCCGCGCGGCCGGTGCAGATCACCGCGTGCGGGTGCGCCGACCCGTACGCGGTGTGCCGTCAGGCCCTCAATTCTTGGCCACGAAGCACTGGCCACCCGCGCCCTGAAGGGCGCTGCACAGGCTCGCGGCCTGGGCCTTCTCCAGCGGTCCGACGCGGACGCGGTAGATCGTCTTGCCGTTGACCTCGGCCTGCCGGATCAGCTCGGGCTTGCCGGCGAGCTGCGAGTACTTGGCCTGCATCTGACGGAAGGCGGCCTTCGCCTCCGCGGCGGAGCTGCGCACTCCGAGCTGGACCGAGAAGCCGCTGACCGGGCCGGACTTCACGGCGTCGTCGTCGGTCGTGGTGCTGGCGGTGGTATCGGGCGCGGCCCCCCCGGCCGGGGCGACGGCGGCAATGCGCTGGGCGGCCTTCGGCGGCGGCTTCACAGCCACCGGCTTGGGCGCCGGCTGCTCGACCGCGGCTTCCGGCTGGGCGTCGACGGGCGTGGCCGTGGTCGCCGGCATGGCTGCGGCGGTCTGGCGGACGGCCCTGGACTTCGGGGCCGGCGGGGCGGGCGGCTCGTCGCTCGGCAGGACCATGGTGGGGATCGGGGCCGGCCCGGCATCGGCGGCCTGCTGCTCGCGCGGTGGCGGCGCGGGCGGCGCCTCGGGTTTGACCGCCACGGTGCGGACGCGGCGCGGCTCCCCGAAGGCCTCGAACGGGCCGCTGCCCGGCGTCGTGCCGCCCTGGGCGCCGCTCGGCTGCGACGGGCCCTGGGCCGCCCGCGCGGCCTCGGCCACGTCGAGGGGCTGCTCCTCGCGGTTCACGATCTTGATCTGGCCGTCCTTCTTGCCCTTCGGGTCGTAGATCTGCCGGTTCTGATCCGGGATCTCGACGCCGTCGGCGACCTTCGGGGCGACCTTGAGGGGCGTGGAATCGGCCTGGACCACCGGCACGCCGCCGTGGCCCGAATTGCTCAGGCCCTTGTAGGTGAGCGCCCCTGTGACGGCGAGCGCCACCACGGCGACGCCGGCACCCACCGAGACGAGCCGCCGCCGCGGATTGGCGCGCCGGAGCGCGCGGGTGTCCGCGTAGGTCTCCTCGTCGCCGGTCGAGGTCGGGCCGCTCTCCGGAGCGTAGCCGACGCCCTCGCGGTGCGTGTCCTGCTCCACCGAGGCGAGATACTGGTCGAACGCGTCGGCCGGCGTGGCCTTGGCGGGTTCCGGGGCGAAGCTCGGCTCGACCCGGGCATTCCAGGCGGCCTGCTGCGGGGCGGCCGGCGCGACGGCGCGCATCTCGTCGCGGGCCGCGAGCAGCGCCCGGAACGGGTCGTCCTGGCCGACGATGCGGGCGAGTTCCGCCAGCGGGTCGCCCTTGCCGGACGCCTGCGGCGCCTGGCCCTTCTCCTGACGCAGATCGCGCGCGAGGGCGTCCAAATCGACCTGAGCGCGCGAAGCGTTCGTCATGGCAGCATCCTCACATCAACGCCGAAGACCGGCCCGATGCACTCGGGCCTATCGCATCTCGTCCGGCGCGGTCACACCGAGAATCGCAAGGCCGGCCGCCAGCGTGCTCCGCAGAGCTTCGACGAGCGCCAGCCGAACCCACGTCGACTTTCGGTCGGTTGCATTAACAAACCGTAATTGCGGCAAGTCTTTGCCCTTGTTCCAGAAACTATGCAGCGCCGAGGCCAGTTCATAGAGGTGGAAGGCGATTCTGTGCGGCTCGTGCGCCAGCGCCGCGGATTCGAGGACCCGCGGGTACTGCGCGATGAGGCGCATCATCTCGATCTCGCCCGGGTCGCTCAGTACGGAGAAATCCGCCTCGCGGGCCAGCGCCGCGGCCGAGAGGTCGGCGTCCGGGAAGGCCTCGCGCGCCTGCCGTTGCACCGAGCGGACGCGGGCATGGGCGTACTGGACGTAGAAGACCGGGTTGTCCTTGGTTTGCTCAACGACCTTGGCGAGGTCGAAATCCAGGGTCGCGTCGTTCTTCCGGTAGAGCATCATGAACCGGATCGCGTCGCGGCCGACCTCGTCGATCACGTCGCGCAGGGTCACGAACTCGCCGGCCCGCTTGGACATCTTGACCGGCTCGCCTGCGCGCAACAGCCGCACGAGCTGGCAGAGCTTGACGTCGAGCGTGGCCTTGCCGTCGCTGACCGCCTTCACGGCGGCCTGCATGCGCTTCACGTAGCCGCCGTGATCGGCGCCCAGGACGTCGATCAGCTCGGTCGCCCCGGCGAGGTACTTGGCCCTGTGGTAGGCGATGTCGGAGGCGAAGTACGTGTACGAGCCGTCCGACTTCAGCAGCGGGCGGTCGCTGTCGTCCCCGAATTCCCGAGTGCGGAACAGCGTCTGCTCGCGATCCTCCCAATCCTCCGGCAGCTGCCCCTTGGGCGGTGGCAGGCGTCCCTCGTAGACGAGGCCCTTGGCGCGCAGCTCCGCGAGCAGGGACTTCACGGCCCCGCTCTCCTGGAGCGTGCGCTCGGAGAAGAACACGTCGTGGCGGATGCCGATCGCCGCCAGGTCGGCCCGGATCATCTCCATCATCATGCCGAGCGCGGTATCGCGCACCGCGGGCAGCCACTCCGCCTCCGGCTTGTCGAGGAGCGCGCGACCGTGGGTCTCGGCCAGCGCGGCGCCCACGGGCTTCAGGTAGTCGCCCGGGTAGAGCCCCTCGGCGATGGCGAACGGCTCGCCCATGGCCTCGCGGTAGCGCTGGAAGGCCGAGCGGGCCAGCACGTCGACCTGAACGCCGGCGTCGTTGATGTAGTATTCCCGCGTCACCTGCCGGCCGGCGGCGACGAGCAGGTTGCACAGGGCGTCGCCGAACACCGCGCCGCGGCCGTGCCCGACATGCATCGGTCCCGTCGGGTTCGCCGACACGTACTCGACGTTGATCGGGCCGCCGGGCAGCCGCGCGCGGCCGAACGCCTCCGGCGCCGTCAGCGCGTCGCGCACGACCGCGTGGAAGATCGCGGGGTCGAGCCGCAGGTTGATGAAGCCCGGCCCGGCGACGCTCGCCTCGACGATCCGCGGGTCCGCGCGGAGTTCCGCCGCCAGTGCCTCGCCGAGCGCCTTCGGATTGGTCCGCGCCTCCTTGGCGAGCACCAGGGCGGCGTTCGTGGCGAGATCGCCGTGCGACGCGTCGCGGGGCGGCTCGACGACCACGCGGCCCAGGTCGAGGCCCTCGGGCAGGTGGCCGGCGCGGGTCAGCGCCTCCACGGCCTCGCGCACGCGCGCCTCGAACAGGGCGAAGATGTTCATGGGTCTCGATCTCGCTCGCGCGGGGGTCTCGTCGCCCGGCCCGTCCGGCCTGCGCCCGCCCCGGCGGTCTAGCAAGGGGGCGGGAGGGTGTCACGGCGCCGGGCCGCGCACCGACCGCGCGGAATGGGCGGTCGCGGCATCGCTCCGGTAACCACGTGCGCGTCGCCGACGGGTTATCCCGCGCGACGAATACGGATCGGCCAGTGTCCGTCTTGTCTCGGTCGAGACGACACGGTGTCATCGTCGGCGATCGTGAGTAGGCCGATCGCGGAGTTACTGATGAAGACCTTGACGATTGCGGGCACGGCGCTCTGCGCGCTCATCCTGGCCGCGCCGAGTGCCGAGGCGGGCGGGTTCCGCGGCGGCGGATTCCATGGCGGCGGATTCTACGGCGGCGGCTTCCGCGGCGGTTACCGGGGCGGCTACGGCTACCGCGGCGGCTACGCGGCCCGCGGCTTCTACGGGCGCGGCTACGGCTACGGCTACCGCGGCGGCTACGGTCGGGCCCTCGGCTACGGGCTGGCCGGCGCGGGGATCGGACTCGGGCTCGGGCTCGCCGCCGGCAGCGTCTACGGCGGCTACGGCTATGGCGGCTACGGTTACGGCTACCCGGCCGCCTACGGCGGCTACGGTTACGGCTATCCCGCCGCCTACGGTGGCTACGGCTACGGCGGGTGCTACGGCAGCTTCACCTGCGGCTGCGGCTGCTGACACGCGCCGGCCCCGCGCCGGGCCTTCAGGGCTCGGCGAGGGGCAGGCCCCGGCTGGGCAGCTCCCAGTGGAGGTCCGGCGTCGTCGCGTAGAGCTTGCGGTGCGCCAGGACCGCGTAGGTGTCGGTCATGCCGGCGATGTAGTCGGCGACACGGCGGCCGACCCGGGCCTCGGTGGCCCCGTCGAGACCGGCGCTCCACTCCTCCGGCATCCGGGACGGCGCCGCGGTGAACGCGGCGAACAGGTCGTTGACGATGGCGTCGGCCTTCTTCCGCACGGCCACCACGCCGGGATGCCGATACATCCGCTCCCACAGGAAGCGCATGATCTCGGCGTCGGCCGCCGCGATCTCCGGCGAGAAGACGATGACCGGCTGATCCGCGTTGCGGATGTCCTCGACGCGGTGCGGATCTGCCTCGGCGATGCGGCGGCCACCCTCGCGGATGACGTCCTCGACGAAGCGGGTGATCACCCGGCGGGCGAGCTCGTGGATCATCCGCGACGGCTCCAGGCCCGGATGCAGCCGGTCGATCTCGTCGAGCAGCCCGGCCAGGAAGGGGACCGCCCGCAGCTCCGGGATCTCGAACAGGCCGGCGCGCAGCCCGTCGTCGAGGTCGTGGGCCGCGTAGGCGATGTCGTCCGCCAGGGAGGCGGCCTGGGCCTCGGGACCGGCCTGGCTCCACAGGTCGAGGGGATTGAGCGCGTCGTATTCCAGGATCGCCGCCGGGATGCCGCGGGCGGCGTAGCGGGGCGTCGGGTGGCCGTCCGCGGTGAGCAGCGGACCGTTGTGCTTGACGAGGCCCTCCAGCGTCTCCCAGGCGAGGTTCAGCCCGTCGAAGCCGGCGTAGCGCCGCTCCAGCCGGGTGACGATCCGCAGCGCCTGGGCGTTGTGGTCGAAGCCGCCGTGGCGCGCCATGCAGGCGTCGAGGGCGTCCTCGCCGGTATGGCCGAAGCAGGTGTGGCCGAGGTCGTGGCTGAGGGCCAGAGCTTCCGCGAGGTCCTCGTCGAGCCCGAGGGCGCGCGCGAGCGCCCGGCCGATCTGGCTCACCTCCAGGGTGTGGGTCAGGCGGGTGCGGTAGTGGTCGCCCTCGTGATGCACGAAGACCTGCGTCTTGTGCTTCAGCCGCCGGAACGCCGTCGAGTGGATGATCCGGTCCCGGTCGCGCTGGAAGTCGCTGCGGGTCGGCGAGCCGGCCTCCGGGATCAGGCGGCCCCGGGTGCGGGCCGGGTCGGTGGCGTAGGGCGCGCGCCAGCGCTCACCGTTCGGTCGCACGGCATCCGCTCTGTAACTCACGCACCCTGCTCATGACGGCTCCCCGCCCGGCGCGTTGCGGCGCGGGCTTGAGGCCCATATCTTGTGGGCCGAGGCGCCCTCGGCAACGGGCCGGGCGCGCCGTCCACCGAACGAATGCGTGGCCAGAGACCGATGGCTGAGATCACCCTGACCGCCCGCGCGGCCAAGCGCATCAACGAGATCATGGTGGCGGAGCCGGCCGGCTCGTCGCTGCGGATCAGCGTCAACGGCGGCGGCTGCTCGGGCTTCTCGTACGCCTTCGACGTCACCCGCGCTCGGGAGTCGCAGGACGTCGCGATCGAGCGCGACGGCGCCACCGTGATCGTCGATCCGGTCTCGCTCGAGTACATGAGCGGCTCGACCATCGATTTCGTGAACGACCTGATCGGGCAGTCCTTCAAGATCGAGAACCCGCTCGCCACCGCCTCCTGCGGCTGCGGCACCTCCTTCTCGTTGTAGCGCCCGGCCCGGCGCCGCCGCGCCGTTGCGTCCGTACGACACCTTTCCCGGCTCGATCGCCCGGGCCGGCGCGCGCGATTGCCTCGCCCGGCAAAACACGGCACGGCTAGGGCATCCCCGCGAGAGCCCTGGTCCGGACGCTGCCATGAACCACCCGAAGGCCCGTCTCCGCCTCCGGTCGGCCTGGGCGGCGGCCGTCACGCTGGCCCTCCTCGGCCTCGCGCCGGCACCGCTCGCCGCGCAGGAGGGCGCCGCCGCCGTCCAGGACGTGACGGTCAACGACGTGGTGATCCCGCTGGGCGGTACGCTGCTGAAGGCCCCGAAGCTGACGGCCAGCGGCACCCGCCTCTCCAAGGAGGATCTCGCGGCGATCCTGCGCCCGGATTCCAACGTGTCCTGGGAGCAGCGCCTCGCCCGGCTCGACGCCGGCAGCCTGACCGTCCCGGTCCTCGTCTCCGAGAACGCGGGTCCCGGCGAGAACCGGCAGACCGTCACCTACCGCGACGTGGTCGCCCGCGACATCCGCGCCGGCCGCGTCGGCGAGCTGACGGCGGCCGGGGCGACGGGCAGCTCCGTCGCGGGGGCGGACCCCGGGGCCGGGAGCCAC
>NZ_JBKFBI010000210.1:0-6982 GCF_053346095.1 Methylobacterium sp. A52T
CCCGGGGCCCGGGGGGGGAGGGGGCCGGCCGCCGAGACGGCCACCGCGAGGGCGGCGGCGAGCCCGGCGCCGACGCGCCGGGCGGGGGTGGTGAGGGACGGGATCCGCATGGCGCGCCTCAGGCGGTCACCAGACCGGGGGTCGCCAGCACGAGGTCGCGCACCGCCTGATGGTAGCGGACGTAGCCGGTGCAGCGGCAGATGTGGCGGTCGAGGGCCTCGGTGACGACCCGCTCGACCTCGTCGCGGCGGATCGGCTCGCGGCGCAGGCGCTCGATGAGTACGCTCGCCCCGGTGACGAAGCCCGGCGTGCAGTAGCCGCACTGGAACGCGAAGTTCTCGATGAAGGCCTGCTGGACCGGCGAGAGCACGACGGTGCCGTCCGGCGCGGTGCGGGCATGGCCCTCGACGGTGCGGATGCTGCGCCCCTCGAACCAGTGCGCGCCGGTGATGCAGGCGCGCATCTCCCGCGGGCCGGCCGCCTCCTCCAGCATCACCGTGCAGGCGTGGCAGATGCCCTGCCCGCAGCCCATGCGGCTGCCGGTGAGGCCCAGCCACTCGTGCAGGACGTCGAGCAGGCTCGTGCCGACGGGGACGGGGATCGGACCGACGGCCGCGCCGTTCACGCGGAGCGAGAGGTCCTTGATCTCGATGGCGGCGCTCATGCCAGTGCCTCGCGGATGCGCTCGGGCCGGATGGGGAGTTCGTGGAAGCGGTGGCCGATCGCGTGCGCGACGGCGTTGGCCAGCGCCGGGACGACGGCGATCATCACGACCTCGGCGATGCCCTTGGGCGGGTCGGTCTCGGAGAGCGGCGGCAGGATCTCCACCGTCTGGTTCCACGGGGCCACGTCGCGGGCGCGGGGCAGCTCGTAGCGGTTCCAGTTCCACGTGCCGTCGCCGGGGCCGTCCTCGTAGAGGGGCAGCACCTCCTTGAGGGCGTGGCCGATCCCCATGGCGAGGCCGCCCTGCACCTGGCCGGAGACCAGCTCGGGCACGATCTGGCGGCCGCACTCGAGGATCGAGTGGTGGGACAGGATCGTCACGTCGCCGCTGGCGGTGTCGACCGCGACCTCCGCCAGGGTGGCCATCGGCGCGTAGTAGGTCGTGCCGACATTGTTGCGCTGGGTCGGCGGGTAGAAGACCGCCGCCCGGGGCACGAAGTGCCAGCCCGCATTCGCCATCAGGGCGCGGCGCTCGGGCGGGGCCCCGGCGCCGTAGCGCACCGACAGGGCGTCGATCGGCAGGCGCGTCCGGCCCGTTCCGGGCAAGTCGAACTCGGCCTCGGCCCATTGCCAGCGGTTGAAGGTGTGGAGGGTCACGCCCACCGGCAGCCCGAGCCGGTGCGCCTCGGCGGCGACCTGCTCCAGCGACAGCGGCGGCAGGCCGCCGCCCAGCACTTGCCCGTCCACCAGCCGCAGCCCCCCGCGGGCGACCAGGTGGGGGGCGCCCGCCCCCCCCCCGCCGCCGCCCCGCGCCCAGAGCGCGCGGGCGGCGGGCCAGACGGCGTGGTCGACGAGGAACCGCGCGGCCGTCCGGGTGGCGTGGCCGAGGTAGTAGGCGGAGTTGGTCGCGCTCATCGGCGAGGTGAAGCGCGGGGTCCAGCGGGGGTTCTGCGCCCGGCGGTCCTCCTCTTCCTGGGGCGTCGTGTAGGGCTGGTCGGAGGTCTCGAGGGGCATCTCGGGCCAGCGCACCACGCCGAACGCGGTCTCCGAAGGCACCCGGCCGAGGATCTCGGCCACCATGACCGCCTGCGAGGTGGTGACGCCCGGGCCCATCTCGTGGGCGACGTGGCGCAGGCTCAGGCGGCCCCGCGGGTCGAGCTCCAGCGACGCGACCGCCGCCTCGGCGCCCGTGCCGTAATCCTTGTGCACCTGCGCGAAGCCGACGCCGTAGCGGCGGCCGGGATGGGCGGCCTCGTAGGCGGCCTTGCGCGCCGCCCGGTCCCGCCAGAGCGGGTGCGCGGCGGCCTTCGTCAGGATCTCCGCGTTGCGCAGCGCCCCGGCCGGGACCGCGCCCTGGCTGTTGCGCTGGCCCGAGCGGAGCACGTTGCGCAGGCGCAGCTCGATCGCGTCGATGTCCAGGAGCGCCGCCGCCTCGTCGACCATCATCTCGGTGGCCGACATCGTCTGGAGCGTGCCGAAGCCCCGGGTCGATCCGGCCTCCACGGCCCGCGAGGCCAGGGCGATCGCCTGGAAGTCGCTCTTCGGCAGGTAGTAGATCGACTGCGCCGCGGTGGCGCCGACGAAGGAGACCGCGACGGAGTAGTTGGGGCGCCCGCCGCCGTCGCAGGCGAAGCGCCCGGTCATGGCCCGGAACCGGCCGCTGGCCCGGTCCACCAGCAGGACGTTGTCCATGCGGAAGGCGTGGCGCTTCAGCCCGTTCTGGAACTGCTCGAACCGGTCGTTGGCGAGGCGCACCGGCCGCCCGCCCGCGTAGAGCGCGGCGACGACGCAGAGGAACGGGAAGATGTGGTGGTCCTTCGTCCCGTACCCGACCGTGTAGCCGACCTTGAGATCGACCTCCCTGAGCGGGAACCGGGACTTCGAGACAAGCGCGGCGGCAGCCTCGGCCACGTCGTAGGGCGACTGCGTCGCCATCATCAGGCGCAGCGTGCCGGTGTTCGGATCGTACCAGACGTTGCCGTTGTCGGCCTCCATGGCCGAGGCGTCCGTCGACTGCGACCGGTAGGTCCGCCGCATCACCAGGGCGTCCGCGCCGGCGCCGTCGATCTCGGCGGGGGGGGGGGGCGGCCCCCCCCCGCCCCCCCCCCCGGGGCCGCCGCCGCGGGCGCGGCCGGCCGCGGGGGCGGGGGCCCCCCCCGCCGCCATGCCCCTGGCGAAGGGGCCGTCGTCGCCGGCCTTCGGCCAGGCGGGCTCGTCGCCGGAGAAGCCGGCGAAGATCGGGGACTGCTCGAACGGCGAGAACCGGTCGGGCGCGTCCGGCGCGTCGCCCTCGATCCGCACCCAGCGCGAGGCGCCGTAATGGGCCGGCGGCCTGGGACCGGTCTCGGCGCCGTACTGCACGACGTCGTCGGCGAAGCGCAGGGCGCGCTTGGCCGCGGCGAAGCGCGGGAAGTCGGCGTAGATCAGGATCGCCACCGGCTGCCCGAGCAGGCGCGGCGTCTCGCCCTGCGGCACGAGGAACCAGTCGCCGAAGAAGTCGGCGTGCGGGACCGAGACCCCGTCCGCCACCAGGTCCTCGTGCCGGACGATACGGTCCGGGAGCAGGGAGGCCGGGAGCCGCGACAGGTCGAGGCCGGTGAAGCGGCGGTCGGCGCGGGTCACCGCGACGAGGAAGGCGTGGGCTTGGCCGTCGGGCCAGCCGGCGAGGTCGCGGGCCCGGTAGTCGCGGGAGAAGGTCTTGGCGCCCGTGACCTTGGCGACGGCGTCGAGGCGGTAGCGGGGCCGGCCCGGCGCGGCCCACGGGGAGCCGGCGGACAGGCCGGTCTCGGCGAGCTGCGCCCGGGCCGGGGGCGCCAGGAAGGAGACCTTCACGGCGACGCCCGCCGCCGCGCCGGCCTTCAGGAAGTGGCGCCGCGAGAGCGCCTTGATGGTCTCGGCCGACACGGCGTCTTTCCTCATGGCGTGCCCCCTCAGGCCCGGTCGAGGACGGCCGCGTGCGGGAAGGCGGGCTCCGCGTCGGCGACGCGGTGCTCGGCCCCGGCACCGAGACGGTCCGAGTTCAGCAGCAGGTTCAGGACGATCGCGCCGATCGCGCCGAGGGTGATCCCGCTGTGCAGGATCGGCCCGGCCCAGTCCGGCGCCGTGGCGGCGAAGAGCTTCGGCGCCGCCATCGGGATCAGGCTCAGGCCGATGCTGACCGCGACGACGATCTGGTTCCGGCGATCCCCGAGATCGGCGCCGCCGACGATCTTGAGCCCCGCCGCCGCGACCATGCCGAAGATGACAATGCCGGCGCCGCCGAGCACGGCGGGCGGGATCGACGCCACCGCGAAGGCGACCTTGGGCAGGAGGCTGACGCCCAGGATGATGAAGCCCGCCGCGACCGTGACGTAGCGGCTGCGCACCCGCGTCATGTTCACGAGACCGACGTTCTGGGAGAACGAGGTGTGCGGGAAGGTGTTGAGGCAGCCCGCGATCAGCGTCGAGAGCGAGTCCGCCATCAGGCCGCGGGTCAGGGTCCGCTTGTCCACCGGGCGCCCGACGATGTCGCCCACCGCCAGGAACATGCCGGTCGACTCGACCAGCGTGACCATCATGACGATGCACATCGCCGCCACGGCCGTCAGGTGGAAGGTCGGCCAGCCGAAGTGGAACGGCGTGACCAGGGCGATGAGCGGGCGCTCGGCCAGCCCGTCGAGGCGGAACAGGCCGAGCGGCCAGGCGAGGCACAGGCCCGCGACGAGGCCGATCAGCACGGCGATGTTGGCGACGAAGCCGGTGGCGAAGCGGCTGACCACCAGGATCACCGCCAGGACGAAGGCCGCGACGCCGAGATGGACCGGGGCGCCGAAATCGGGGGCCCCGAAGCCGCCGCCCGCCCAGTTGATCCCCACCGGCAGCAGCGTGACGCCGATGATCAGGATGACCGTGCCGGTGACGAGCGGCGGGAAGAAGCTCGCCAGCCTGGAGAAGAACGGCCGGAGCAGCAGGCCGAACACACCCGCCCCGATGGTCGCGCCGAAGATGCCCGGCAGGCCGATCGTCGGGTCCTGCGCCATCGCCACCATCGGGCCGACCGCCGCGAAGCTGACGCCCATGATGACCGGCAGGCGGATGCCGAAGATCCCCAGGCCGAGGGACTGGATCAGGATCGCGATGCCCGTCACCAGCAGGTCGCAGTTGATCAGGTAGGCGACCGTCTCGGTCGGCAGGTTCATCGCCGCGCCGAGGATGAGCGGCGGCGCGACAGCCCCCGCGCTCATCACGAGCACGTGCTGCATGCCGTAGGCGAGGAGCTTGGGAAGGGGCGGGATCGCGTCGACCGCGTCCACCTCGCGCGTTGTCCTGTCGTGAGACGTCATGGGCGTGTCCTCCGCCAGCCGGGACCTGTCGAGGCGTCGTCCCGTGATGGTGTCGTCAGGGACCCGGCAGCGGTGGCCGGACCTCTTCCGGGTCCGGGCCGCCAGGAGCGGGTGTGGGGCCAGTCGCAGGGCGGGCCGTGGCGGCACGCCCGGGGGCGGGGGAGCGGGCTCTCGGCGGCCGCTCCGGGGTCATGCGCTGCCGACTTGGCTGGCTCTCAAACCTTGCATGGCTGGCCGCGAATGCCATGCCGGGATTTCGGAAGCAGTTTGCGAAAAATCGCCAAGGTGGCCGGTGGCGGCTGCCGTATGCTGCGGCCCGCTGACGGCCCCGAGACGGTGCGCCCGGCACGGCGTTCCTGCTGCCAGAGGGCGGCATCTGGCCGTGGGGAGGCGCCGCGGCCCATCCGGCGCGGCCTCCAGGGCGCACCTGGAGAGACGCGATGACCTCCCTGCTGCTGACGAACGCCGACATCCTGGTGACGATGGACGCGCAGCGCCGGGAGATCCCCGGCGGCGCGGTCTACGTGGAGGACAACCGCATCGTCGCCGTGGGCCCCGCCGCCGAGGTGCCGCAGCGGGCCGATACCGTCCTCGACATGCGCGGCCACGCGGTGCTGCCGGGCCTCGTGAACACCCACCACCACATGTACCAGACGCTCACCCGCGCGGTGCCGGCCGCGCAGGACGCCGAGCTGTTCGGCTGGCTGAAGGCGCTCTACCCGATCTGGGCCCGGCTCACGCCCGAGATGGTCCGCGTCTCGACGCAGACCGCGATGGCGGAGCTGATCCTCTCGGGCTGCACCACGTCGAGCGATCACCTCTACATCTACCCGAACGGCTGCCGGCTCGACGATTCCATCGAGGGCGCCGAGGCGATCGGCATGCGCTTCCACGCCGCCCGCGGCGCGATGAGCGTCGGGGAGAGCGCGGGCGGACTCCCGCCGGACTCGGTCGTCGAGGACGAGGCGGCGATCCTCGAGGACACGCGCCGTCTGATCGAGCGCTGGCACGATCCGGAGCGCTTCGCCATGCGCCGGATCGTGGTGGCGCCCTGCTCACCGTTCTCGGTCAGCCGCGGCCTGATGCGCGATGCCGCCGAACTGGCCCGGCACTACGGCGTCTCGCTCCACACGCACCTCGCCGAGAACGACGACGACGTCCGCTACAGCCTGGAAAAATTCGGGATGACGCCGGCGGAGTACGCCGCCGACCTGGGCTGGACGGGCCCCGACGTGTGGCACGCCCACTGCGTCAAGCTCGACCGCGCCGGCATCGCGCTGTTCGGCCGGACCGGGACCGGGGTGGCGCACTGCCCCTGCTCCAACATGCGCCTCGCCTCGGGCATCGCGCCCGTCCGGCAGATGCGGTGCGAGGGCGTGCCGGTCGGGCTCGGCGTCGACGGCTCGGCTTCCAACGACGGGTCGCACATGCTGGGCGAGGCGCGGCAGGCCATGCTGCTCGCCCGCGTCGGCTTCGGACCGGCGGCCCTGAATGCGCGGGAGGCGCTGGAGATCGCGACGCTCGGCGGCGCGAAGGTGCTGAACCGGGACGATATCGGCGCGCTGGCCCCCGGCATGGCGGCCGACATCGTCGCCTTCGACCTGCGCGGCCTCGGCATGGCGGGGGCGCTGCACGATCCTGTCGCCGCCCTCACCTTCTGCGCGCCGCAGACGGTGGCCTGGAGCGTCATCAACGGGAAGATCGTGGTCCGCGAGGGCCGCCTGACGACCCTCGACACCGGGGCGCTGGCCGCCCGCCACAACGCGCTCGCGGCGGCTCTGGTGCGGGGTGAGGCGTAGGCCGACCCATCCTCCCCGGCCGAGGGGCTCGTGGATTCGGACATCGGGGTCGGCGGCGCGGCTCCAGGATCGGGCGCGCGTCCCCTCTCCCGTGCGGGAGAGGGACAGGGTGAGGGATCAGGTCTGTCCGGACGAGGCGCGTCGATCTCGGGCTCGATCCTGAGACTTCTCAGCCCTCACCCCAACCCTCTCCCGCAC
>NZ_JBKFBI010000211.1:0-6880 GCF_053346095.1 Methylobacterium sp. A52T
CGTCGCGGCCGCCGCCCCCCGGCCGCGGCGCGTCGCCCTCCCGCGGGCGCCCCCGCGTCGCGGCCTCGGAGCCCGCGCCCCGCCCGTCGTCTGACCGATCGCCCCACCCTCCCCGATCGCCAGACACGGATCCCGCCCCATGCCCCGCCACTTCCGGGCCGGCCGACACGCCGCGCTCCTGCTGCTCGCCGGCGCGATACCGGCCGCAGCGCAGACGCGGACACCGTCCGCCGCCACCTCGGTCACCCTGTCCGAACTCAGCGTCGTCGGCGCCGCCGCGACGGACGCGCCGCCAAACGAGACCCGCGGCTCGCTCTCGGTGCCGAGCGTCGACCGCCAGAGGGCCGCCCTCGCGGGGACCGTCGGCTCCGTGGCCTTCGTCGACGCCGCGGCACTCCAGGACCGCTACACCAACACGCTCCGCGACGTGCTCAAGGACGTGCCCGGGGTCTACGTGCAGGAGCGCTACGGGCAGGAGCTGCGCCTGTCGGTCCGCGGCTCCGGCATCGCCCGCGCCTTCCATCTGCGCGGGCTTGAGCTGCTGCAGGACGGGATCCCGCTCAACCTCGCGGACGGGAGCGGCGACTTCTATCAGGTCGACCCGCTCGCCCTGCGCTCGGTGGAAGTCTACAAGGGCGGCAACGCCCTGACCTTCGGCGCGACGACGCTCGGCGGCGCGGTCAACGCCGTCACGCCCACGGCCTACACCGCGCTGGCGCCCAACATCCTGCGGGTCGACGGCGGCAGCTTCGGCACGATCCGCGAGCAGGCGCAGATGTCCCGCATCGACGGGCCGCTCGACGGGCTGGTCAACGCGACGCTGACCAATTCCGACGGGTTCCGCGCCCACGAGGCCCAGGCCACGAAGAATTTCAACGCCAATATCGGCTACCGGATCGCGCCCGACATCGAGACCCGCTTCTATCTCGGCACCTACATCACCGATCAGAAGCTGCCGGGCACCCTGACTCTCGGCCAGAGCCTCTCGACCCCGACGCTGGCCAACCCCACGGCGATCACCGGCAACCAGTCCCGCAAGGTCGAGACGGAGCGGATCGCGAACCGCACCTCGTTCCTGCTCGACGTGGGCAAGCTCGACGTCGACACCTGGGCGATCCACAAGAGCCTGTACCACCCGATCTTCCAGGCGATCGACCAGGACGGCTGGACCTACGGGATCAGCCCGCACTGGGCCGGGACCTTCGATCTCGGGGGTTTCCGCGACGACGTGGTGCTGGGCCTGCGCGCCTTCGCGGGCCAGAACTCCGCGCTGCAATTCGTCAACGTCCGCGGGCAGCGGGGGGCGCAGACGCTCAACGCCCTGCAGAGCGCCTCGAGCGTCGAGGCCTACGGCGAGAACCGCTTCTGGTTCCTGCCGGACGTAGCGCTGATGACCGGCGCGAAGGCGTTCTCGTCGAACCGGACCTTCAGCGACAAGGGCGGGCTGCCGGGCAACCCGAACCCGCGCTTCGCCGACGTGACCTACGCGGGCGTCAACCCGAAGGTCGGCCTGCTGTGGCAGCCGCGGCCCGACATCCAGATCTTCGGCGACGTCGTCCGGTCCCGGGACGTGCCGGACTTCTCCGACCTCGTGCAGCAGAACCTGCTGAGCACGACCTTCGTGCCCCTGCGGGCGCAGCGCGCCTGGACCTACGAAGCCGGCGCCCGCGGGCGCGTCGACCGCCTCGCCTTCGACGTGACGCTCTACCGGTCGGACCTGCGCGACGAACTGATCAACTTCGCGACCAATCCCGGCCTCAACATCCCGGCCGCCACCTTCAACACCCCCCGCTCCGTCCACCAGGGCGTCGAGGCGGCGCTCACCCTGGACATCGCCCGCGACCTTGCGGCGGCGGGCGACGGGCTCAGCGTGACCCAGATCTGGACCCACAACGACTTCCGGTTCGTCGGCGACCCGGTCTTCGGCAACAACCGCATCGCCGGGATCCCGGCGGACGTGCTGCGCACCGTCCTGAGCTACCGGCACCCGCGCGGCTTCCACGTCGCGCCGTCGCTCGACTGGGTGCCGCAGGGCGCCTTCGCCGATCACGCCAACACCCTGCGGGTGCCCGGCTACGCCCTGCTCGGCGTCGAGGCCGGCCTCGATCTCGCCGACGGCGTCGCCCTGTTCGTGGATGCCCGCAACCTCACGAACGCCCGCTACGTCTCGGACATCGCCGTGGTGGCGAACGCCGCCGCGACGGCCGGGGGCCCGGCCGCGCTGGCCGCCTTCTATCCCGGGAGCGGCCGCAGCGTCTTCGGCGGTATCCGCGCCTCGTTCTGAGCGCGGGTGCCGCCATCCGCGGCACTTCTCCAGATCCCGGGCGGCAGGTTAAGGTTAAAAAAACATGAACCCTGCTGTCCGGGCCAATCGGCGCTAGGATTGCGGCGTCGTCCGAAAGCCACGGACGGAGCGTCCCGGATCGGAACGAGCCGGGCCGTCGGACGGCACAGGAGAGGCAGATGAACGGCTTCGATGTCACGTTCCGGGACGATCAGGACTGGGTCGATTTCGGCAGGTCCTACGTCAACTCGGAAGCCTTCAAGGCGCTGTTCCGCGACGGGATGACCCTGGTCGAGGAGACGGCCGCCTATCTCGACGGCGAGGGCCGCGACGAGTCGCGCTTGGTGTCCCGGGACGCGACGCTCAGCTACGCGGCCGAGAGCATGCGCCTGACCACGCTGCTGATGCAGATCGCCTCGTGGCTCCTGGTGCAGCGCGCCGTCGCCGAGGGCGAGATGACCCCGGCCGAGGCCCTCCTGGAGAAGCACCGGGTCAAGCTCGGCACGGCCGAGCCGCCGAAGCAGCAGGACTTCAACCTGCTGCCGATGCGCCTGCAGCAGCTGATCCTCCGGGCCCGGCGCCTGCACAGCCGCATCCTGCACCTCGACGCGCTGATCGCCGAGGACCGGCCGACGCCGCAGCCGGTGGAGAGCCCCGTCGCCGCGCAGCAGGGCCTGCTGCGGATGGCGTTCCGCATGAGCGAGGGCTGAGCGAGGGCTGAGCGGGGGCCGGGCGACGCTCCGGGGAGCGCCGCCGCCGCGCGTGGCCGGCGTCCCGGCCCCGACGCTCAGAACGCCGGGAACTGGCCCGGGAACTGCTCCTTCAGGATCTGGCGGATCGCGTCGTTCTGGAAGGCGCGGACCAGCTTCGGCACCCAGGGCTTGCCCGTGTCCGCCTCGCGGACGACGATGACGTTGTTGTAGGGGTTGTCGACCTTGGACTCGATCGCGATGGAGTCCTTGCCGGGGATCAGTCCGGCATCGACGGCGTAGTTGGTGTTGATCACCGCGGCGTCGAGATCCTCGAGGCTGCGGGGCAGCTGCGCGGCGTCGACCTCCTGGAACTTCAGGCGCTTGGGATTGTCGACGACGTCGAAGACCGTCGGCAGCAGGCCGACCCCGTCCTTCAGGCGAATCAGCTTCTCGGCCTGCAGCAGCAGGAGCGCCCGACCGCCGTTCGACGGGTCGTTCGGGATGCCGATCTGCGCCCCGTCCTTCAGGTCCCCGACGGCCTTGACCCGCTTCGAGTACAGGCCGATCGGCGTCACGATCGTCTCGCCGACGGGGACGATCCTGTAGCCGCGCGCCTTGACCTGGTTGGCGAGAAACGGCTTGTGCTGGAAGGCGTTGGCGTCGAGGTCGCCGGACTGGAGCGCCTCGTTCGGCAGCAGGTAGTCGGAGAACACCACCAGGTTGATGTCGAGCCCGTCGCGGGCCGCGATATCCTTGGCCTTCGCCCAGAGGACTTCGGCATCCCCGCCCATGATGCCGACCTTGATCTTGTCCGCGGCCATGGCCGGCGCGGCGGCCAGACCGACCAGGGCGAGGAACAGCAGCAGCAGACGTCTCATCGTATCTCGATCCTAGCAGTGCGTCCGGAGAGCCTCGGCCTCCGGACAGGCAGGGGCGCCCGCGCGGCCGAGTTCCGGCGAACCGCGGGTGACCGGGGAAGGATACGACGGCCCGGCCGCGCTTTGAATGCGCCGGCAGCGGCCGGACCCGGCCGCGGAGGCCGCGGGTGCGGCCCGTCCGAGAAGAAGCGTTCCCGTCCCCGCGTCCGGACGCGCCGTTCGCGCCAAGGTCCGGGCGATCTTCGCAAACCCGTCCTGTGGATAACGCCCGCGGCCGCGCGACGCCGCGCACGAAAACGGGCGGCCCCGGCAGGGACCGCCCGTCTCGAACAGCGTCGCCGTGACGGCTGCGGCGCTCAGCGCTTGCCGAGGTTGCCGAACCGCGAGTTGAAGCGCGACACGCGGCCGCCGCGGTCGAGCATCTTCTGCTCACCGCCGGTCCAGGCCGGATGGGTCAGCGGATCGATGTCGAGATTGAGGGTGTCGCCCTCCTTCCCGTAGGTCGAACGGGTCTGGTACTCGGTACCGTCCGTCATCACGACCTTGATGAAGTGGTAATCGGGGTGCTCGGTCCCCTTGGCCTTCGCGGCCGCGTCCTTCGCCATGACCTTGGTCCCTGTCTGGCACGCCGGCGGGAAGCGCAGGAGGCGCCGCCCGGCCCGGAATGCGGAAGATGTCACCGGTTGCACCGAACCATGGGTTCGTGGCAACGGCACGTCCAAGCCGACCGTGGTGGCGGCCCGCGGCCATTGAACACACGCAATCGGATGAGCGGCGGCCTATACCGCAGCCGCTCCCCGGTCACAAGCGCCGCGGACCGGGAGAACGACAACACGTGAGGCGTGATGGCCCGTAAGACCAAGGCGGCCGCGGCCGGCCGACCCAGAGCCCCGCTGAGCGCCCTCCGGCCGCTCCTCCCCTTCGCGCTGCGCTACCGCGTGCGGATCGCCGCGGGGCTCGTCGCCCTCATCTGCGCCTCGGCCTCGACGCTGGTCGTCCCGATCGCCATGCGCCGGGTGATCGACCACGGCTTCACCGCCGACGGCTCGAACGTGATCGACGCCTATTTCCTCGCCCTGCTCGGCGTCGTCGCGGCCTTCGCTCTGTCGAGCGCCGCCCGCGTCTACACGGTGGTGACGCTGGGCGAGCGGGTCGTCGCCGACCTCCGCAGCGCCGTCTTCGCGCGGCTGACCCAGCTCGATCCGGCGTTCTTCGACCGGGCGCAGTCCGGCGAGATCGTCTCGCGGCTCACCGCGGACGCGACGCAGATCAAGTCGGCCTTCGGCGTCTCGGTCTCGATCCTGCTGCGCAACCTGTTCCTGTTCGTGGGCGCCACCGCCATGATGGTGGTGACGAGCCCGCGCCTGTCGGTGATGGTGCTGGCCGCGATCCCGATCATCGTCTTCCCGCTGATCGTGTCGGGCCGCGGCGTGCGCCGGCGCTCCCGGGCGGCCCAGGACCGGCTCGCCGAGGCCTCGGCCTACGCCGCCGAGGCGGTCGGGGCGGTGCGGACGATGCAGGCCTTCGGCCGATCCGACTCGACGGCGGCCCGGTTCGCCGCGGCCTCCGAGGAGGCCTACGGCGCCGCCCGGGCGTCGGTCCGGGCCCGCGCGCTGCTCACCGGCGTCGCGATCTTCCTGATCTCGGCCTCGGTGGTCGGGGTGATGTGGTACGGCGCCCAGGGCGTCCTGAACCACACCATGACGGGCGGCGAGCTCTCGCAGTTCGTGCTCTACGCCGTGTTCGGCGCCGGCGCCCTCGGGCAGCTCTCCGAGGTCTACGGCGACCTCGCCATGTCGGCCGGCGCGGCCGAGCGGCTCACCGAGATCCTGGCCGCCGAGCCCGCGATCCGCGCGCCGTCCCCGGCCCTGCCGCTGCCCGAGCCGGCGCGGGGCGCGGTGGCCTTCGAGGACGTGCGCTTCGCCTACCCCACCCGCCCGGAACACGCCGCCCTCGGCGGGCTCAGCTTCGCGGCCGCGCCGGGCGAGCGCATCGCCATCGTGGGACCCTCCGGGGCGGGCAAATCGACGGTGTTCCAGCTGCTGCTGCGCTTCTACGACCCGCAGGGCGGCCGGATCCTGGTCGACGGCGCCGACATCGCCCAGGTCGATCCCGAGCGCCTGCGCGCCCGCATCGCCCTGGTGCCCCAGGATCCCGTCGTGTTCTCCGGCACCGTCACCGAGAACATCCGCTACGGCCGCCCGGAGGCCGGCGAGGCGGAGGTCCGGCGCGCGGCCGAGCTCGCCAACGCGCACGGCTTCGTCTCGGCCCTGCCGCATGGCTACGCGACCCAGGTGGGCGAGCGCGGCGTGACCCTCTCGGGCGGCCAGCGGCAGCGCATCGCCATCGCCCGGGCGATCCTCAAGGACGCGCCGATCCTGCTGCTCGACGAGGCCACCTCGGCCCTGGACGCCGAGTCCGAGCGCGCCGTCCAGGCCGCCCTCGCCACGCTGATGCAGGGCCGCACCACCCTGGTGATCGCCCACCGGCTCGCCACGATCCGCGCCGCGGACCGCATCCTGGTCCTCGACGACGGCCGCATCGTCGAGACCGGGACTCACGAGAGCCTGCTGGCCCAGGGCGCGCTCTACGCCCAGCTCGCGAACCTGCAGTTCACCGACGCGCTGGACGAGACGGCGCGGGGCAAGGAGCCCCGCAGCCGGGGCGAGCGCCTGCCGGTCGCCGAGTAGCCGGGCCGCGCCGGGAGCCGCCCGGGGCCGCGCCTATCCGCGCGACGGACCGCCGGCGCGGGGTGCGCGGCCTCAGTGCGCGGACGCGGCCCGGCGCTGCCCCCGGCTCGCGGTATCCTGCGCCCGCTCCGCCGCGGCCTGGATCTGGCCGACCTGGGCCACGATCGTGTCGGTCGCCCGCACCATCTGCCCGGCCAAGTCCCTGACCTCCGCGGCCGCGGCCGCGAAGCCCCGGCCCTCTCCGCCGTCGCGGGCCGCCTCGATCGCGGCCCGGAGCGCCATCAGGCTGGTCTGACCGGCGATGCCGGCCAGGAGGGCGGTGCGCGCGGGGGGTGC
>NZ_JBKFBI010000212.1:0-6869 GCF_053346095.1 Methylobacterium sp. A52T
GGTTGAGCAGGCCCCAGCCGAAAGTGGCGTTCGGGGCGTTGGCAGGCCCGTCGCCGAGGTGGGTGGCGGTGGTGAACATGGTCTGGGCGATCTGCGGCGCCGTCAGGAACGGGAACGCCTGACGCAGGACAGCGGCGGCACCGGTCACATGAGGCGCGGCCATCGAGGTGCCTTGCTTAGATCCGTAGTTTGAGCCGTTAAGCTCCGTTCCGACCTGGACGGTGGAGTAGATGTTTGTTCCCGGCGCCGCAATGCACCACGCCGCTGTGACGCCGCACAGATTACTGAACCAGGCAATTCGGTTGCTGGAGTCGACCGCGACTACAGACATGATGTAGCCAGAAAGACTGGAGAAGTCGATCTTGCTCTGATCGACTGGTCCGACCGGATCTACATCGACGCTTTCCATGTTGGCGGAGTTCAGTCCGCGGCGAGTGTAGAATTGGTAGATGCCGCTATTGGCATTTTCGGGCTTGATGAACGGGTATAGCGCGGCACCCGTCGGACTCGTCGTCACATCGGGCTGATCCAGACGTTCATTGCCAGCTGCAAACACCAAGAGCATGTCGCGGTCGACCGCCCGCTTTATCGCTTGATACTGATTAATATCGCTCAGCATGTATTCTTGTGTCGTCAATCTCCGATAGGTTGGATTCGGAATTCCGTTGCTATCGAATGGCTCGGAAACAACAGGTCCATAGCTGCCATTTAAAACTCTGGCTTTCTGCTGAGCCGCGTAATCGATTGCATTTGCAGTATTCGTCAGATCGAAGAGTGCCAGGAGCGTGCTGTCGAAAGCGACGCCCATCATACCCGTTCCGTTGCGGGCTGCTGCTATTGTTCCCGCCACATGGGTGCCGTGGCTTCTGGGGTCCGTGTCACCGAGCAGGAAAGGATCGTTTGGAGGAATGAAATTACGGGAAAATGGAGAAATACGGCCGAGGCGGTTATTAAATTCGGGATGATTCGGGTCAATGCCGCTATCAACAACAGCAACCAGGACGCCGTTTCCGGTGAAGCCGCGCGCATAGGCTGTCGCGGCGTTGATCGCTGCCAACCCCCAATCAGCCCGGTATTCGGGCGTGTCGAACTGCGCCGCCGTCAACGGAACGCCGAAGGCATCGAAGGTCGAGGGCGAGCGCGCCGGCACGGTCTGCGCCGCCACAGATCCCAGAGCCAGCGCGAGCGTCGCGAGCGAGCTGCCGACCAGCAATCCGAACCGCACGGGGCCGCGCCGCCGGGTTCCGGCGCCCGGGCCCCGGCTCGGATCACAGGATCCGGTCACACGCTCTACATCGCTATACTGTTGGACCACCGGACTGACCCCCGTCATGCCTGCCGCAAGCTTTGCACGGGGGTTAGGAAATGCGGGTTTAACGGACTATCACATTGCGGCCACACTCGGTGCCGCGCGCGACGTCCTGAAACGGGGATCCCCCTTTCTGGAACGGATAGCCCCCCGGAAATCGCGAGCTTGGCCGAGCGCCGCGGTTCGATGCGGCCAGATCGGGCCAAAACGGCGCTGCGACCAGCCCGCTCCCGCGATGCGGCCACAGACACAGGCGGAAGGTTCGCGCGGCGGTGAACCGGGGGGCCGACGCCCGCCGGTCCCCCTCCGGTCCGGCCGCCCGGGGACGGTCGGCGCCGCGCGTCATCGTCCGACGGTCCTACCAGCGATAGGTGAGCGTCCCGAACACGCTCCGGCGGAACCCCTCGAAGACGTAGCCGGTGTAGAAGCCCGACGTGAAGTACCGCTGGTCGAAGATGTTGTTGGCGTTCACCGACAGGATCGCGCCCTTCCAGGCCGGGTTCAGCTGGGCGAGGTCGTAGTTCAGCGAGGCGTCGACGAGGGCGTAGGCCGGGATGCGATCGACGTTGGTGGCGTCCGTCCGCTCGCCGACGTAGCGCACGCCCGCCCCAGCCCGGAAGCCAGCGAAGGGCGAGTTCAGCGGGAAGGTGTAGTCGGCGAAGAGGGACAGGGTGTTGTCCGGCGCGTTCGGCAGGCGATTGCCGACGAGCGCCGGGTTGGTCGCGTTCCGCGTGACCTTCGTGTCGAGGTGGGCGTAGCCGAAGATCAGGTTGAACCCGTCGAACAGGCTCGCCTTGCCCTCCAGTTCGAAGCCCCGCGACTCCGCCGCGCCGGTCACGATGAAGAAGCCGGGGTTGCGGGGATCGGCCAGGGGGATGTTGGTCTGCGTGATCTCGAAATACGACGCGGTGACGAGCGCGTTGGTGCCGACCGGCTGCCACTTGACGCCGCCCTCGATCTGGCTGGCCTCGCGGGGCGGCAGCGCCGACCCGTCCGCCCGCTGGCCGGCGATCTGCGGGTTGAACGACGTCGAGTAGGCGGCGTAGGGCACGATTCCGGCGGCGAACGCGTAGCCCAGGGCGGCCCGGTAGCTCAGGGCCGAGAAGTTCTGGTTGTCGATCGTCGTCCTGTTGAGGGTCGCGACCGGCAGAGTCGGGAAATTGAAGGTGGTCCGGACCTGCTGGTCGACCCAGTCGTTGCGCAGGCTCCCCGTGAGGATGAAGCCGTTCCACTTCATCTGGTCCTGGACATAGGCGCCCGTCTGCTGCTGGAGCGCCCGGGTCGAGACGTTCGTGCGCTGCGGGAAGGCGATGCCGAGGTTGTAGACCGGATCGTACAGGTCGATCAGGCGGTTCGCGGCGATCGTCGGGTAGCCGTTCGGGAAGGTCCGCGCGTCGCGGCGGTGGTAGTTCTGGAAGCCGACGCCGAAGACGACGTCGTGCTGGATGTTCCAGGTGTCGAAGCGCCCCTGGATGTAGGTGTCGGTCAGGAGCCCCTGGCTCGACTGGTCGCGCAGGTACGGGAAGACCGAGACGGCGAGGAAACCGGGCGGCGTGGAGGCCGGGCTGGCGCCGACCGCGTCGAACTTCGAGGTGGTCTCGTAGGCCCGGAAGGCGGAGTGCAGCAGCCATCCCGGCGCGAAGCTGTGGTCGAGGATGTAGCCGATCTCCTTGTTCTCCAGGAGGCCGGTGTTGAAGTTCGGCTGCCCGACGAAGGGGCTGCGCGGGAAGAAGCCGCGCGCGCTGGGCAGGATCGAGCCGACGATCGGCAGGCTCTGCTCCGAGCCGCCGCCGCGGTACTCGGCGTACTTGCCCAGCACCGTGAGCGACGTGTCGGCGTCCGGCCGCCAGGTCAGCGCCGGGGCGATGAAGGTCCGGTCATCCGGCGTGTACCTGACCTGGCTGTCGGCGTTGCGGACGAGGCCGGTCACCCGGTAGGCGAATTGCGGCGCCCCCTCGACCGGGCCGGACAGGTCGAAGCCGGCCCGGACGCGCCCGTAATTGCCGCCCTGGATGAACACCTCGTTGAACGGCACGAAGGTCGGGCGCTTCGAGACGAGGTTGATGATGCCGCCCGGCTGGCCCTGTCCGTAGAGGACCGAGATCGGCCCCTTCACGACGTCGATGCGCTCGTAGGCGTAGGGCTCGATGTTCTGGTCGAACGAGTTGAAGCCGTAGCGCAGGCCGTCCTCGTAGACGCTGTCGAAATTGTTGGCGTTGAACCCGCGCAGCGTGAAGGTCGGACCGCCCTGGCCGCCGGGATAGTCGACGGCCTGGACGTTGGGCGTGTAGGCGACCGCGAGGTTGACGTCCTGCACGCCCCGGACATTCAGCTCGTCGCGGGTGATGACGCTGACGGTGGCGGGCGTCTCCAGGATGGAATCGTTGCCCTTCGAGCCCGCCGTGGACCGGGTCGCGACGAAGCCCGTCGTCCCGAAGGTCGGCTGCTGGGCCTCGACCGAGAGCTCGTCGAGGGTGACCGACGCGGCGGCCGCCCCAGCCGGCGTCGGCGCGTTCGAATCCCCCGGCGGCAGGGACGCCTGGGCGTAGCGCGGGTTCACGAGCGTGATCGTCGCGTGCTTCGCCGCGCGGTAGGTCAGCCCCGTCCCGTCGAGCAGCCGCGTCAGCGCCTCCAGGGGCAGGACGTCCCCCTCGACGCCCCGCGTCGCGAGGTTCTCGGTCAGCGCCGTCCGGTAGGCCAGCGACAGGCCCGTCCGCGCGATGAGGCTCGCCAGGGCCGGCTCGAGGGGGCCGGGCGCGATCGAGAGCCGGACGCGCCGCTCCGAGAGCGCGCGCGGCGGCGCGGCATCGCCAGCTGCGTCGGGCACGATGTTGAGCCGCTCGCCCGCCCGCACGAAGGTCGGGGTGATCGAACGGTCCTGCGCGGCCGACGCCTGCCCGAGCGCGATCAGGGACGCGCTCGCCAAGGCCGCACCGCGCCATGGACCGCCCGGCGCGCGGCCGAGCGTGCCGCCAAGATCCCACACTGCCATTCATGCCCCCGTTCCGCGGAGGGCGGCGCGCTTGGCGCGCGCTCTGTGGCCCTCACGGACAAACGACAATCGAGGCGCGAAACTCCTGACCTCCCCGCGTCGGTTTTTCTCGCCCCGTCAGGCCGGCGGCCTGACGAGGACGAGGTACGGGGTCAAGCGCGTGACGCGCAGGCTCATCGTCGCGGCCAGAACGTCGAGCGCGTCGTCGGTGTCGCGGATGTCGAGCGTCCCGCTGAAGCGCTGCGCGCCGAGCCCCGAACCGAGCAGGACGATGCGCCCGCGCCGATAGCGGTTCAGGTCGGCCACGACCGCGGCGAGGGGCTGACCCGTGACGACGAGCTTGCCCTCCCGCCACGCCGTGGCGCGCCCCACATCGCCGCGCTCGACCATCAGATGGCCGTCGGCGCTCCGGAGGGCGACCTCGCCGGCTCCGATGGTCACGGCGCCCGCGGTCGTCGACGCGTCCACGCGCCCCTCCGCCACGCCGACCGGTTCGGCGTCCCCGCCGGCCCGGACGAAGAAGCGCGTCCCCACGGCGCGCACCCGCAACCCGCCGCCGTGGACCACGAAGGGTCGGGCGCTGTCGGGCACGACATCGAACACCGCCTCGCCGCGCAGCAGGTGGACGTCGCGCGCGGCGGCCGTGAAGTGCAGGGCGAGCGCCGTCTCGATGTCGCCGATCCCGGTCCAGACGTCGGCGCGGACACGGTCGAGGAGCCCGCTCTCGTAGGTGATGAATCCGGACAGGCCCAGCGCTGCCGCGAGACCGACGAGGCGCGTCGGCGGCGGCCGCCTGCGCCGGCGCGTATCGGGCGCGCGCCCGGCGATGCCTCGCCACGCCTCCATCTCCGCGTAGGCCCCGGCATGGACCGGGTCGGCGGCGCGCCAGGTCTCGAAGGCTGCCCGGTCGGCATCGGTCGCGTCGGGGGAGGACAGGCGAACCACCCAGAACGCGGCCCGCGCGTAGATCGGGTCGTCCGCGGCCTCGTCGTCGCCCGCGGGCTCGCGCTCCTCCTCCATGTCGACCCGCTGCCCGCTCCGCCCGTCCGACCCATGAAGACCATCGAGGCCGCGAACTCCTGACGTGCCCGATCAGAAAAACTCGTGACACGCGCGGCGAATGTGCAGCAGCGCCTTGATGAGGTGCTTCTCGACCATGTTGCGGCTGACGCCGAGACGGACGGCCACCTCCCCGTTCGAGAGGCCCTCGACGGTGCTGAGCAGGAACGCCTCGCGGCAGCGCGGCGGCAGCCCGTCGATCGCCGCCGCCACGAGGCGCAGCTGCTCGCGGGCGATCACCTGCGTCTCGGTCTGCGCGTGCCCGTCCACGACGCTCGACAGTTCGAGATCGGTCATGGATCGGAAGAGGCGCGCCTCGAACCGGCGGCGTTTGCCGAGATTGGCGGCGACGTTGCGCGCGAGGTAGAACAGGAAGAGGCGCGGATGCTCCAAGTCGGTGGTCGTGAGTGCTTTGACGAGACGAAGATACGTCTCCTGCGCGGCGTCGGCTGCGTCGGCAGAGTTGCCGAGTTTGCGAAGAAGGAACCGCTGGAGATTCAGGTTCTCACTGCGATGTAGGGCATCCAATGATACCGCCGCCATAATTCCAATCCTCAGGTGCCTCGCCGATGCACACGACCGCGCGCCGCCGCCCGATTAGACTGTCACGCCGACGATAGATGCAAGCGTTCCGAACGCTTTTAGCCGATCTAAACTGATGCACAGGCTCTCAGCCAAACGCCTGTTCGGCCGCAATGAAACAGCGATGCGAATGCAGGACCTTGAACTGGAACAGTTCTAGCAGAACAGCTGTTTTCCATGTTCTGTTGCAAATCTGCGGCATGGGTCCGGGCATGCCGGTGGCGTTCTTCGACCCGGCTTCGCGCCGTTCGTGGTCAAGACGCGCTCAGCGTCCCGGGGCAGCCTTCCGTCAGACGTCGAACGCCACGTCCTCGACATGGTGCTCGAACCCGGCCTATCGCAGAGCCGCCCGTTCCGGCGACGACCTTCGCCTCGCAACGCGGCCTGCACTCTGGCGCTGCGAGGGTCTCAAAGGGTCGGACTTGGTCCGTGCAGCTATATCCGCTTCGCCACATCTACCGTCCCATCTCGGTCGCTCAGCCGATTCGGGCTGCTTCTCCGAAACAGACGTCGCGGCAGCGCGGCTTCTCTCGATAAGTGCCCGAACGCCGCTTCGGTCGGCGACGCAACCGGCAGACTGGCGCTGCACTCAGGTCCGGAACATAATCGCGCGTTGATCGACGAGATAGGGCAATACCCGGTACGTCGCGGTGGCAGTCCTGTGGGCAATCTGGGGTTTCCCGAAGCGGATCGACGCGCCTCGGAATGGATCCGGCGATGGCTCGCATCCTGATTTCACCACGGGGCTCGTTGTTCCGGCAATACTTCTTGGCTTTGTTCGCTGCCGTGGTCGTTCCGTTGCTAGAGCGTTTTCGGTTTGCGCTGAATCGGCCAGTTGGGGTTCACGTCGGGCTGTTGGGCTGATTCATTGCGCGCTCCAGATGAGGAGCAGACCATGGGCCGACCCTACAGCCAGGATCTGCGTGA
>NZ_JBKFBI010000213.1:0-6376 GCF_053346095.1 Methylobacterium sp. A52T
GGTGCGACGCTCGCACCGCGACCGTCGCACCCGACCCGACACGCGAAGGGGCCGCTTCCCAGAGGAGGCGGCCCCTTCGCCGTTCAGGCGGCCGGAAGCCGGCCCGGACGCGACCCGGACTCGGCCCGGACTCGGCCCGGCGCCGCCTCAGTAGCCCTTCCAGAGGCCGGGTGTGGCCAGCTCGAGCAGGTGCCCGTCCGGGTCGCGGAAGTAGACGCTGACGCCGCCCCGCGGCCAGCGGGTGCGCCCCTCGACGGCCACGCCGGCGGCCGCGAGATGGTCCTCCCAGGGCGCGAGGGCGTCGGCGTCGATCGAGAACGCGATATGGGCCGGGCCGCGGCCGTCATGGGGCGGGATGAGACCGCCCGGCGTCTCGATCGGCTGCAGGGACCCGCCCTCCGGAAAGAGCAGGAGGACGCCGCGGCCGCCGACGTCGAAGGCGCGCATGCGGAAGTCGGTGAAGAGGCAGCGCAGTCCCATCGTGTCGCGATAGAAGGCCTCGGCGCGGTCGAGGTCCGCGACGTACAGCGCCGTCTCCAGGATGGCGTTGAGCTCGGGCACGGCGATCTCCTGGCGGCGGCGCGGTCACGGCCCGCGGGACCCCATCCGGGCCGGGCCGGTGCAGCGCCGGGCGGCTGCACCGGACCAACCGGCCGGTCCCGGACTCGGTTCGCCGCGGGCTCAGACGGCCGACGGCCGCGGCGCGCCCGAGTCGGGGCGCGGGGCGCGGCCCGGCACCAGCGACAGGGCGGCCGAGAGCAGGGCGAAGACCACGAGCGGCAGGAGGCTCAGGGTGAAGCTGCCGGTCCCGTCCTTGATCGCGCCGATCAGGTAGGGGCCGAGGAAGCCGCCGAGATTGCCGACCGCGTTGATCGCCGCGATGCTCGCCGCCGCGGTGGCGGGCGGCATCTGCTCGGTCGCGAGCGCCCAGAACGGGCCCTTGAGCATGTAGACGCCCATGGCGGCGATCGTGAGCGCCGCCACGACCGGGCCGAGCCCCGACAGGACCGTGCCGCCCGCGAGCCCCAGCGCCAGGATCAGGAACGAGAGCGCGAGGTGCCAGCGCCGCTCGGCGGTCCGGTCGCTGTGCCGGCCCCAGAGGACCATCGCCAGGGACGCGAAGCCGTACGGAATGCTGTTCAGGAGCCCGGTCTCGACGTTGCCGAGGCCGAAGCTCTTGACGATCTGCGGCGTCCAGAACGACAGCCCGTAGCTGCTCGCCGTCGAGCCGAAATAGATCGCGGCGAAGAGGGCGAGCCGCCGGTCGCGCAGGATGTCCCAGAGCGGCGGCTTCGCGGGCTGGCCGCCGCGGGTGTTGCGCGCCGCCTCGGCCCGGAGCTGCCGCTCCAGCCAGTCCCGCTCGGCCGCCGGCAGCCACGCCGCGTCCCGCGGGCCGTCCGGCAGGAGCCACAGGACCGCGACGGCCAGGAACACCGCCGGCAGGCCCTCGAGGATGAACAGCCACTGCCAGCCGGCGAGGCCGAACCCCGTCACGTTGAGCAGCGCGCCGGAGATCGGCGAGCCCAGGAACGACGAGATCGGGATCGAGATCATGAAGACCCCGATGATCCGCGCCCGGTAGGCGGAGGGGAACCAGTAGGTCAGGTAGAGGATCACGCCGGGGAAGAACCCGGCCTCGGCGAGCCCCAGCAGGAAGCGCAGGGCGATGAACGACCACGGCCCCTGTACCAGCGCCATGGCGGCGGAGATGAGCCCCCAGGTCGCCATGATCCGGGCGATCCACAGCCGCGCCCCGAAGCGCTCCAGCATCAGGTTGCTGGGGATCTCCATCAGGAAGTAGCCGAGGAAGAAGATGCCGGCGCCCCAGCCGAACACGGTCGCCGACAGGCCGACATCGTGGTTCATCTGGATCGCCGCGAAGCCGACATTCACGCGGTCCAGGAAGGAGACGAAGTAGGCGAGGATCAGGAACGGCACGAGCCGCCAGCCGATCCTGCGCATCGCCGAGCGTTCCAGGGCGGCGTCGTCCGGGGAGCCTGTCGCCAAGCCTGTCATCGAGCGTGTCCTCGTCGCGTCATGGAATCCGCGCGGCGTCGAGGGCGTCGATGCACCGCCGCGATGGCGGTGAGACGGATATCTCGGGCTTCCTCGCGGGCCGGTCATCTCTGGCGGTGACCTGTGCCGAATCTGCTTACCCCGTTCCCGATGCGGCTGGGAAGCGCGCGCGCGGCTTCAATCGATCGGACTTGTTGGAGGGAACGGCGTATTCGTATGGCAGGATACCGTTGAACGACGCCGTGCCGGCGGCACAGTAGGCTCGTGCAGGAGGACTGTAGGGGTGCCGATGGCCTGTTCGTCTTTGCGAGCGCAGCGAAGCTGCCCAGGGATGCCGGACATCGGTCAAGCTTGGCGCAGCTGGATTGCTTCGCCGCGCTCGGAGAGACGCGGAGCCAGTTCAGCGCGATCCCTGCCGCCGGACCGCGACCCTCTCCGCGTTCGGGTACCCGAAAAAGGCGCGCGCGCACGGACCTGGAGCCGCTGATCCCGTGCCCACGTCCCGAGGTCTTGAAAGAGGGCGACCCCTGCGCCTCAGCCCTTCTTGACGTTCCAGAACACCGGCACGCCGTCGAGGACGCCGGTCAGGGACGGCTTGTACGAGGTCTGGTTGAAGTACTGGCCGAGGGGCAGGTAGGGCAGGTCGACGAAGGCCTGCTGCTGGAGTTCGCCGGCGAGCCGCTTGCGCGCGGCGGTGTCCGGGGCGTCCAGCCACTGGTCCCGCAGCGCCTCGATCCTCGCGCTGGTGGGCCAGCCGATCGCGGCGCTCTGGCCGGTCCCGCGCAGGAAGGCGCTGACCGCGGGGTTCGCCTGGTCGAGCCCGGCCCAGAAGGTGCAGAAGGCGCTCCAGCCGCCCTGGGCGACCGGCTCCTTCTTGGCGCGCCGCTGCACCACCGAGCCCCAGTCCATGACCTGATAGTCGACGTTGAAGCCGGCGCGCGTGAGCATGTCGGCCGCCACGTCGGCGAGCGCCTTCAGGCTCGGGAAGTCCGAGGCGCCCATCAGCACCACCTTCTCGCCCTTGTAGCCGGCCGCCGCCAGCGCCGCCTTGGCGCCCGAATAGTCGCGCTTGCTGGTCAGGGCGTCGAGGCCGACGTCGCTCGCCATGGGCAGGCCCGGGCAGAAGAAGCCGGTCGGCACGTGGATCAGCTTGGGATCGGTGCCGGTCACCGCCTGCATGAAGTCGGTCTGGTCGACGACCTTCAGCAGCACCTGCCGGATCGCCGGATTGTCGAAGGGCGGCTGGAGCTGGTTCATCCGCAGGCAGCCGATCAGGCCGGTCGGGTCGGTGATCCGCGTCGTCAGCCCGCGGAGGGTGGGCACGAGGTCGGCCGGCGGCTGCTCCCACCAGTCCATCTCGCCCGTCTGCATGGCCGAGGCGGCGGTGGCCTGGTCGGGGATGACGTTCCACTCGACCCGGTCGACGTGGACGCGCTTCGGGCCCGAGGTCCATTGCGGCTCGCCGCCCTCGCGGGGGACGTAGCCGGCAAAGCGCTCGTAGACCACCCGGGCGCCGACCACGCGCTCGTCCGCCTTGAAGCGGAACGGGCCGCTGCCGACCATCTCGGTCACCTGCGTGAACGGGTCGGTCTTGGCGAGACGCTCCGGCATGATGGCGCAGATCGAGGAGCCGACCTTGCCCAGCGCGTCCGGCAGGAGCGCGAAGGGCTTCTTCAGGCGGAACTGGATCGTCCGGTCGTCCGGGGCGGAGAGCTCGTCCGTGTAGGCCATGAGCGTCTGGCCCATCGCGTCGCGCTTGCCCCAGCGCGCGACGCTCGCCACGCAGTCGCGGGCCAGGACCGGGCTGCCGTCGTGGAAGGTCAGCCCGGGCCGCAGGGTGAGGCGCCACAGCTTGCCGTCGTTCTCCACCGTGTGGCCCGCCACCATCTGCGGCTGGGCGGCGTAGGCGGCATCGGTGCCGTAGAGCGTGTCGAAGACGGCGAGCCCGTGATTCCGGGTGACGTAGGCGGTCGTCCAGATCGGATCGAGCACCGTCAGGTCGGCCTGCGGGATGAACTTGAGCGTCCGGGCGGCACTGCCCTGCGCCAGCGCCGGGGTCGCGAGGGCGGCCCCCGACAGGGCCATGAAGGATCGTCTGTTCAGCATGCCGACTCGCCCAAGCGTTGCAATCTCGCTCAGGTTAGCACGCGGCGGGCCAAGCGCATCACGGGCGCGCCGGTCAGCGTTCCGGTCTGCGTGCCGGTCAGCGCGCCGCCGCCAGATCCAGCACGAGGGTCAGGACGCGGCGGCGGATCTCGGGATCGTCGATGCGCCGGTAGGCGTGCAGCAGGGCGTCGGCCTCGTCGGCACGCCCGCCCGCGACGCCGGCGCCCCGCTCCGCACCCGGCGGGCCGTACAGGGCGGTGGCCGGAACCTGCAGCGCGGCGGCGATCCGCTGCAGCAGCCGCCCGGCACCCGGCGCGTGCGGCGCCGCCGAGCGCTCGAACAGGTCGTCCTCGGGCGCCGCAGCCCCGGAGGATCCGCTCCGGACAGGTGATTTCGATCCCATCGGCGGTCAGGCTCTGGCGCGCGGGCTGGCTCGAGCATTCATAATACAGGAGACCGGCGGGACGCGAGTGGCCAGCACGCAACAGTTGCATGAATGCGTCAAAGAAGTCTTGAGGTTGCAGCTACCGAACCCGTAGATCGACCGGACCGGAGCCGCACACGTACACCGCCATGCCCAAGACCAACGCGTCCGTCGGTCAGACCTGTCCCGAAGCCTTCCAGATCGCACTCGATTCCGCCGACATGATCGGGCACTGGGCGTGGGATCCCGCGACGGACCGGGTGCGGGTCGACGCCCTGGTCGCCCTCCTGTTCAAGGTCGATCCGACGGCGGCGGAATCCGGCATCCCGCTGGCCGTCTACGAGGAGGCCATCCACGTCGACGACCGCGACCGGGTCGTCGCCCTGATCCGCCGCAGCGTCGCGGCGGGGAGTTCCTACGTCGCCGAGTACCGGGTGATCTCCGTCGACGGCCGGATGCGCTGGGTCCTGGCGCGCGGCCGCTTCACCAGCGACCGTGGCGGCCGGCCGACGGGCGGGCGCGGGATCCTCGTGGACATCACGGCGCTGCGCGCGCGCGAGGCGATCGGCGGCGCGACCGCGCCCGGCCCCGGCGACACGCCCCTGGACCGGGCGGTCGAGCACGCCCTCGCCGCGCAGGACGCCATCGCGGCGCTAGGCGATCCGGCCCTGAAGGCCGAGGCGGACGCGCTGCTGATGGCGCTGGGGCGACGGCTGGCCCGGCGGCAGGTCGCGGAGCGGCGCCGCCACCTGAACTGAAGCGTGACGGCAGCGGCGCGGCGGCAACCACTAAATCCAGCCGCTAATTGTGCGCCTTGTTCGTGCAAAGCGGGGATGAACAAGCTTTCGTCAAGATAACGACTTTATTGGCCGCGAGCAGGTGCGGGACCGGCAGCGGCGTTGCCGGAGCCCCGTTCTCACCTGAGCGCGTCGCGCGCGCGCCGTTGCCGTCCGGACCCCGGCGGGTCCGGCTTCCCGGGATCGTCGTCATGCACTTCACCGTCACCGCACGCCTGTCCGCGCGCCGGTTCGCCTACCAGCACGCCTCGGTCCTGACCGCCCTGGATCAGGGCATGAGCCTGATCGCGGCCGGCATGGCCGAGGTGACGATCACGGACGGCAGCGGCGAGGCGCGGACGCCGGCGGCGCTGTACCAGTCCCTGTTCGGGGCGCCCGCTCCCCTGCGGCGCCGCGCGGCGCCCGCGCAGGCGCAGGCCGCCTGATCCCGGACGACCCGATCGCGCGCGTCGCCCGTCCCGCAGCGGATCGCCCCGCAGCGGATCGCCCCGTCGCCGGGCGGCGACGGGGCGGTGTCCGCAGGTGCTCGGGCGATCACGACTTCGGTTTCACGACCCGAGGCCTGGAAACGACCGCGGCCGATCTCGACTAAAGAGAAATTTGACCAGTACGACGTCGTCTTTCTGGACAACGGCCGAGATCAGGCTTAACCTCGGTGTGTTCGTGGCGCCGACACGCGCGCTCGAATGCTTCCAAGGATCATCTTACATGAAGCGCCGCAGCGCGCGACCGTTCATGGTCGAAGTCAAGCAGACCCGTTCGGCCCGCACAACGCTGACTGCCACCGAGGCGCGGCCGCGCCCGGACAAGATCCTGTGGCCGGAACTGGCGCAGGCCGCCCTCGCGCCGCCCGCACCCGCGCCCGCCCCTCAGGCGGCACCGGCGCCGCGCCCGGAACGGAAGGTGCCGGACGCGCCGGTGCGCCGCGTCCTGCCGAGCCTCGTGCCGATGTTCGAGGCCCCGGCCGAGCCGGTCCTCGAAGCCGCCGGCGAGGCCGCGACGGACCCCGCCGCCGAGACCGTCCCGGCGCCGC
>NZ_JBKFBI010000214.1:0-6351 GCF_053346095.1 Methylobacterium sp. A52T
GCCGCGCGGGCGCGCCAGGCCGCGACCACGTCGAGCGCGGCCGGATCCGTCGCCGCGGCCGCGGCCGCGGCCGGGGCGGGGCTCGCCAGCGCGTAGAGCGGGCGGTCGGGTTCGGCGACAGCCGCGGCGAGCAGCGTCGCGAAGGCCTCGGCCAGGCCCGCGACGGTCTCGGGGTCGAACAGGTCGCGGGCGAAGGCCAAGCGGCCGCACAGGCCCTCGGCGGAATCGACGAGATCGAGGCTGAGATCGAAGTGGACGTCGCCCCCGTCGAGGCCGCGCAGCCGCATCGGCCGGCCGGCGAACCGGGCGTCGGGCGGGGGCGCGGCCTGCTCGGTGACCTTGACCTGGAACAGCGGGTGGAGCCCGGGCCGGCGCTCCGTCGCCGACGCCGCGACGATCCGGTCGAACGGCAGATCGGCGTGCGCCTGGGCGGCCAGCAGCCGATCGCGGACTTGCCGGAGATGGGCGCGGAAACCGTCGCGCGGGTCGACGCGGGCCCGCAGGACCCCGATGCCCGTCAGGTGGCCGACCATGCCGCGCGTCTCGGGCCGCGCGCGGTCGGCGAGCGGCAGGCCGACGCGCACGTCCGCGCCGTCGCCGTAGCGGGCCAGCGTCAGGGCGAACCCCGCGAGGGCGGCCATGAACGGCGTCGCGCCCTCGCGGCGGGCGAGGCTCCGCAGGGTCTCGCTCACTTCGAGCGGGATCCGGAACGCGTGGATCCCGCCCGAAGCGGCGCGCTCCGCGCGGCGGGGCCGGTCGAGGGGCAGCGGCGTCTCGGCCGGGGACGCGCCCAGTTCCGAGCGCCAGTACGCGGCCTGGCGCTCAGCTCCCCCGGCCTCGAGCCGGCCGTGCTGCCAGAGGGCGTAATCCGCGTACTGCACGGGCAGCGGCGGCAGGCCGTCGGCCCCCGCCTCCCGCGACCGGGCCGCGTACAGGGCGTCGAGGTCGCGCAGCAGCAGGGGGATCGACTGCCCGTCGGCGGCGATGTGGTGCAGGCCGAGCAGGATCCGGTCGGTGCCGTCCCCGAGGCGGTGCAGCTCGACGCGGAGCAGGGGGCCGGCCTCCAGATCGAACGGCGTGCGGGCCAGGGCCTCCGCGAGGGCGTCGCTGCCGGCGGCGTCGAGCCCCTCGCGGACCCGGATCGGGACCGGGGCGGCCGGGTGGACGCGCTGGCACGGCTCGCCCTGCGGATCCAGCCCGAAGGTGGTGCGCAGCGGCTCGTGGCGCCGCACGAGGTCGTCGACGGCGGCCTGGAGCCGCGCCGGATCGAGGGTCCCGGCGATCTCGACGAGGCCGGTCAGGTTGTAGGCCGGGCTCAGGGGCTCGCGTTGCCAGGTCAGCCACAGGCCGCGCTGCGCCGCCGAGAGCGGCAGCGCCGTCCTGTCGCCGTCCGCCGGGACGATCGGCAGGGTGGCGAAGTCGATCCCGTTCTCGGCGAGCTTGGCGAGGAAGGCCCGGCGCTGCTCCGGCGCGAGCCGGGCGAAGCGTCGCGCGATCTGCGTGGCCTGAAGGGTCATGTCCGCGTCGCTCCTGCCGCCGTCTCGATCGCGTCGAGCCAGCTCTCCATGTCGGTGAGGTCGGCCGCCCCGGCCCCGCCGGTGCTGCCGTCCGCGTCGATCCGGGCGGCCAGATCCGCCAGCGTCGGGTGATCGAAGACCGCGCGCAGCGGCAGGCGCGGTCCCAGGCTCTCCTGGACGGCGGCCACGAGCTTCATGACGAGGATGGAATCGCCGCCGCGCTCGAAGAAGGTGTCGGATCGGGCGACGACGTCGGGGCCGGGCAGGCCGAGCACCGCGGCCCAGAGATCGGCGAGGCGCCGCTCGGTCGCCGTGCGCGGCGGGTCGGCGTCCGGGGCGGGCGCGTCCGCGTCGGGCTCGGGCAGGGCGCGGGCGTCGAGCTTGCCGCTGGGCGAGAGCGGCAGGGCGCCGAGCAGGACGATCGCGGCCGGCACCAGGGCCTCGGGCAGGTCGTGGGCCAGGGCGCGGCGCAGGTCCTGCGGGTCGGGGTGCGCGCCCGGCGCGGGCACCGCGTAGGCCACGAGCCGCGCGGGGCCGTCGGGCTTGCGGCGGGCGACGACGGCGGCCTGGGCGATGCCGGGCTGCGCGCGCAGGGCGGCGGCGACCTCGCCGGGCTCGACGCGCTGTCCGCGGATCTTGACCTGCTCGTCGGCGCGTCCGCGGTAGTCGAGGGCGCCGTCGGGGCGGCGTGCGGCGCGGTCCCCGGTGCGGTAGAGGCGCGCGCCGGGCCTTCCGAACGGGTCGGGCACGAAGCGCTCGGCGGTCAGGCCGGGGAGTGCGAGATAGCCGCGGGCGAGGCCGGTGCCGCCGATGTAGAGCTCGCCCACCACCCCCACCGGAACCGGGTGCAGCGCCTCGTCGAGGACCCAGGCGGTCCGGTCGCCCACCGGGCTGCCGATCGGCGCGTAGGGCGTGTCGCAGGTCGTGCCGGCGGGGACCTTCCAGACGAGCGGCGTCACCACGGTCTCGGTCGGCCCGTAGCCGTTGATGAGGCGGCGCGGCCCGAGGGCGCGGTTGACGCGCGCGAGCTCGTCGCGCGGCATCGCCTCACCGCCGAAGGAGAGCAGGTCCAGGGTCGGCGCGCCGCCCTCCTGCTCGGCCCAGCGCGTCAGTTCCCGGACGTAGCTCGGCGGGAAGCCGGCATTCGTCACGCCGTGCCGGCGGAACGCCGCGAACACCTCCGCCGGCGACCAGAGCGCGTCGTCGCGGAGCACGAGGCTGGCGCCGCAGGCGAGCGCCGTCAGCCAGCGCTCGTGCCCGCCGTCGAAGTTGAAGGTGATGAAGTGGAACTCGCGCGAGTCCGCATCCATCTCGTAGAGCGGCGCGGTCGCGCGGACGTGCATCGCGAGCGGGCCGTGCGCCACCGCCACCGCCTTCGGCTTCCCCGTCGAGCCGGAGGTGTAGATCAGGTAGGCGAGGTTCTCCGGGTGGAGCGCCACCGGGGGTGGAGGCCCCGCTCCCGCGTCCGGCGCGTCCGCGTCGATCAGGATCCGCGGGACCGCGGCCGGCCCGCGGCCGGCATGGGCGCGATCCGTGACGAGGACGCGCGCGCCGCTGTCGGCGACCATCGCGGCGATCCGCGCGTCCGGCAGGTCGAGCCCGAGCGGCAGGTAGGCGCCGCCCGCCTTGAGCACGCCGAGATAGGCGGCGAGCAGGCCGGGCGAGCGGGGCAGCATCACGGCGGCGACCGTGTCCGGGCCGATGCCGGTCTCGGCGAGACGGTGCGCGATGCGGTTCGCCGCGGCGTCCAGCGCGCCGCGGCTCGTGGCGCGATCGGCGAAGATCACGGCGGTCCGTTCGGGGTCCGCGCGCGCGAACCCCGCGATGGTCACGTGAACGGGCGGTCCGTCGACGTCGGACGGCGCGGAGGGCGGGTTCAGCCGCGCGATCTCGCCCGGTGCGAGCAGGAGCGCCCCGTGGATCGGCGCGTCCGGCGCCGCGACGAGGCTGCCCAGCAGGGTCAGGAAATGGTCGCGCCAGCGCGCGACGGTGGCCGCGTCGAACAGGTCGCGGGCGTAGGTGAGGTGCGCGGTGACGCCGCCCTGCGCGTCCTCCAGCGTGGTCAGGCCGAGATCCACGTGGGCGCTGCCGGTGGCGCGGGGGACGCGCTCGACCGACAGGTCGCCGAGGCGGATCGTGGCGAGCGGGCGCTCCTGCAGGTGCTGGACGATCGCCTGGAACAGGGGATTGCGGCCCGGATGCCGGTCGGGGCTCAGGACGCTCACGAGCCGCTCGAACGGCACGGATTGGTGGGCCTGCGCCTCCACGAGGAGCGCCCGCGTCGCCTCCACGCACGCGGCGAAGCTGTCCAGCGGGTCGAACGCGAAGGGCAGCACCAGGGTGTTGGCGAAGCTGCCGATCACGCCCGCGGTCTCGGGACGCGTGCGGTTCGCCACCGGCACGCCCAGGCGGACCGCGTGCTCGCCGCCGAGGCGCTGGAGCAGGATCGCGAAGCCGGCGGCGAGGACGTGGAACGCGGTCGCGCCGCCGCGGCGGGCCAGGGCGCGGATGCCCGCCGCGGTCGTGGGCGGCAGCGGGAAGGTCAGCGTCTCCCCCGTGAAGCTGGGCACGTCGGGGCGCGGCCGGTCGGCGGGCAGGGCGAGGACGGGGTGCTCCGTGCCGAGGAGCTCCGTCCAGAACCCGAGGCTCGCGGCCTGGGCGCCGGCGTCCAGCATCCGCGCCTGCCAGGCGGCGTAATCCGCGTAGGTGATGGCGGGGGCCGCGCTCTCCGGCGCGTCGGATCCGTAGCCGGCGGCGACCGCGTCGATCAGCAGGTCCATCGACACGGCGTCGCCGACGATGTGGTGCAGGGTCAGGAAGACGACGTGCCGGTCCGGCGCCTCGCGCACCAGGGCGGCGCGCAGCAGGGGCCCGCGCGCGAGGTCGAAGGGCGCCCGCTCGACGGCCGCCTCGATCGCGGCGCGGCGCGCCCGCGCCTCGGCCGCATCGCAGCCGGTCAGGTCGTGGCGGGCCATCGCGAACGTGCCCGCCGGGTCGACCTGCTGCACCGGCTCCCCGTCGCGCAGGGGGAAGCGCGCGCGCAGGCCCGCGTGACGGGCGACGGCGCCGGCGAACGCCCGGTCCAGCGCCTCGGGGTCGAGCGGACCGGTCAGGCGCAGCGCGCCGACGATGTGATAGGCCGGGCTCTCCGGATCGAGCTGCCAGAGGAGCCAGAACCGGCGCTGCGCGTCGGAGAGCGGTCCCGCGTCGCCGCCCTCCGCGGGCAGGATCGGCAGGCGGTCCGCGTCGAGGCCGCGCGCGGCGAGGTCCTGCACGAACCGGCGGCGCTTGCCGTCGGGCAGCGCGGAGAAGCGCGCCGCCAGGGCGCGCAGCTGGTCGTCCCGCGAGGGGCCGGTGTCAGTCATTCGGCGTGTTCCAGCGCGTCGAGGAGGTCGCTCATCGCGTCGATGTCGGCGTCCGCGCCGCCCGCGTCCCGGCCGTCGATCGCGACCGCGAGATCCGCCAGGGTGCGCGCCTCGAAGACGGCGCGCAGGGGCAGGGCGATGCCGTGCGCCTCGCTCAGGCGCGCGACGACCCGGGCGACGAGGAGCGAGTGCCCGCCCAGGGCGAAGAAGTTGTCGCCGCGCCCGACCGAGGGGAGGTTCAGCACCTCGGCCCAGACAGCGGCGAGGCGGCGCTCCGTCCCGGTCCGCGGCGGGTCCGCGGCCGGATCGCTGGCCGCCTCCGGCGCCGGCAGGGCGGCGCGGTCGACCTTGCCGTTGGGGGTCAGCGGCAGGGCGTCGAGCGTCACGACGGCCGCGGGCACCATCGCGTCCGGCAGCGTCGCGGCGAGCGCCCGGCGCAGCTCCGCGGGGTCGAGCGCCGCCCCGGGGCCGGGGACGACGTGGGCCACGAGCCGCGCGTCGCCGGGCCGGTCCTGCCGCGCGGTCACGACGGCCTGCGCGACGCCGGGCTGCGCGATCAGCGCCGCCTCGACCTCGCCGGGCTCGATGCGCACGCCGCGGATCTTCACCTGGTGGTCGACGCGGCCGCGGTAGTCGAGGGTGCCGTCCGCGCGCCAGCGGGCGCGATCGCCGGTCCGGTACATGCGCGCGCCGGTCGGCCCGAAGGGGCAGGGGACGAAGCGCTCGGCCGTGAGCCCCGGCCGCCCGAGATACCCGCGGGCGAGCCCGGCGCCCGCGAGGTAGAGTTCGCCGACTGTGCCCGGCGGGACCGGCCGCAGGCCGCCGTCGAGGATGTAGGCCTGCGTGTTCCACAGGGGCGCGCCGACGGTGACGGCCTCCGCGCCGGGGACGATCTCGGCCGCCGTGGACCAGATCGTGGTCTCGGTCGGGCCGTAGAGGTTGGTGACCCGCGCCGCGCGCGCGCTCAGGGCGCCCGCGAGGTCGGGCGGCAGCGCCTCGCCGCCCACCAGCACCCGCACGCCGTGCAGGGCGTCCGTCTCCGCGAGACCGCGCCACAGGGTCGGCGTGGCCTGCATCAGCGTGATGCCGGCCTCGCGGATGAGCCGCGCCAGACGCCCGGGATCGAGCACGTCGTCCCGCCCGGCCAGCACCACGCGCGCGCCGCGGAGCAGCAGCCCGAACAGTTCGAGGCCCGCGATGTCGAAGCCGACCGTGGTGACGGCGAGCAGCCGGTCCGCCGGCGTCACGCCGAGGCGATCGACGAGGTCGTGCAGCAGGTTGGTCAGGCCGGCATGCGGGACCACGACCCCCTTGGGCCGGCCCGTGGAGCCGGACGTGTAGATCACGTAGGCGGGATGGGCCGGCACGAGCGGGCGCGCCCGGTCCCGGTCGGTCGGCGCGCGGGCCGGCGCGGCCGCGAGCGCCGCGCGCCCGTCCGGGGCGTCGAGCACCAGGGCGGGCAGGCCATC
>NZ_JBKFBI010000215.1:0-6262 GCF_053346095.1 Methylobacterium sp. A52T
TCCGGGCGGGGCCGGGGGCGGGCCGCCGCCGGGATCGCGGCCCTGCGGGAGGCCGTCCCGGCGGGCTTCCCCATCGGCTTCAGCGGCGACTGGAACGTCACCGAGGCGCTGATCGCCGGCGGCGCGGCGTGGTTCAGCGTGGCGGGCGGCCTGTTCCCCCGGACCTGCCTGGCGATCGTCCGGGCCGTGGCGGTGGGCGAGACCGAGCGGGCCCGCGCCCTCGACGCGGAGCTGGAGCCCCTCTGGACGCTGTTCCGGACGCATTCCAGCCTGCGGGTGGTCTACGCCCTGGCCGATTTCATGGGCCTGTGCCGCGCCGAGCCGCCGCGGCCGATCCGACCCCTGGCGCCGGAGGCGGTGGCCGAGATCGCCGCGACCGTCCGGCGCCTGTCCCTGTCCTGAGCGGGCGCGGTCAGACCGCCGTCGGCGCCGGTTCCAGCACGGCGATCACCCGGGCGAGCTCGGTGCCGCGCTTCAGGATCTGGCCGCTCGCGGCGACGACCGCGTAGGCCCCCTGGCGCCGGGCGAGCTTGGGATCCTTCTCGATCCGGTAGAGCGGCATCTCGGACGAGCGCCGGTAGATCGAGAACACCGCCTTGTCGCGGCGGAAGTCGAGGGCGTAGTCGCGCCACTCGCCCGCGGCGACCTGCCGGCCGTAGAGGTTGAAGATCGTGCGGAGCTCGTCCCGGTTGAAGGCGATCTGCGGAGGGGCCGCGCGGGCGGGGAAGGGGATGACATGGCCCGCCGCCTCGTCGGGCCTCGACCCGGCGCTCGTCCTCTCGGTCATCACGGCTCCCGTGCATCGATGCTTTGCCGGATGATGGGCCTCGCCGCCGCGGCCCGCAAGGGTCGCGCGCGCCGTGTCCTGCGAGACACGCCCAAGCGACAAAAAACACGGTTTGGCCCGATTCACGCCTTTTGCAGGCCGCGTTGCGGCGCGACAACAGGCGTCGAACCTCGCCGGGTTCTGCCCGGTCGGCGACCGACACCCAGCTCCCCAGCCATCGGTCGCCGTTCGGGATCCCAGGATCCGGCACTCCGAGGTTTCGAGACCCAAGACTTCAGGCCGCCCCTCGGGCGGCCTTTTTTCCGTTTCCCGTCGGGCCGGGGTTGCGGCTATGCCAGCCGCACCATGGGCCCGCCCGCCTTCGACGCCGCCTTCCTGCACGACCTCGACGCGCTGTTCGCGTGGCGCCGCGACGTGCGCCGCTTCCGGACGGACCCGGTCGACGAGGACGCCCTGCGCGCCTGCCTCGCGGCGGCCCACCGGGCCCCCTCGGTCGGCAACAGCCGGCCCTGGCGCTTCGTGCGCGTCGCGGATCCGGGACGCCGCCGCGCGGTCGCGGAGAACTTCGCCGGCTGCAACGAAGCCGCGGCCGCGGGCTACGCGTCCGACCGGGCCGCGCAGTACCGCGGCCTGAAGCTCGCCGGCCTGCGGGAGGCGCCGGTCCATCTGGCCGCCTTCTGCGACGCGGCCACCGAGACCGGCCTCGGCCTCGGCCGGGCCAGCATGCCGGAGACCCTGGCCTACTCGGTGGTGGGGGCGGTGCAGTGCTTCTGGCTCGCCGCCCGGGCCCGCGGCCTCGGCGTCGGCTGGGTCTCGATCCTGGAGCCGGAGGCGGTCACGGCGATCCTGGCCGTTCCGGAGACGTGGCGGCTCGTGGCCTATCTCTGCGTCGGCTACCCGGTGGAGGAGCACCTCGACCCGGAGCTGGAGCGCCACGGCTGGCAGCCGGAGGACCGGCGCGGGAGCGAACTTCACGAGCGCTGACACGCGCGGAGCGGCGGCCCCGCCGCGGGGCAACGGCCCGTACACCCTGGTTCGTGGTTGCTCTTTTACCGTGCCCCGCGGATCCGCAGAATGACCCCGCGTCAACCATAGCTTTTCTCGGAACGGTAAGCTCGGCCGGGGATTACTTGCCCGCGTCTAGTCTAGCTTTGCGAGGATCGCGGTGATGTCGGGTCGGGTGGCGGCTCTATTCGGTTTGGCCGGCGCGATGCTGGCCGGTTGTTTCCAGGCGGTGCAGGCGCGCGAGATCGTCCCCTTCGCCAACGGCGTCGCGCCGGGCTCGGTGGTGATCAGCGTGTCGCAGCGCAAGCTCTACCTGGTGAACGGCGACGGCACGGCGATCCGCTATCCCGTGGCGGTGGGCCGTCCCGGCAAGCAGTGGTTCGGCATCAAGCCGATCGACGGCAAGTACGTCGCCCCCGCCTGGTCGCCCCCCGCGGAGGTGAAGCGCGACAACCCGCGGTTGCCGAACCTCATCGCGGGCGGCTCGCCGCACAATCCCATGGGGGCGGCGGCGATGACGCTCGCGGGCGGCGAGTACGCGATCCACGGCACCAACCGTCCGAACTCGGTGGGCACCTACGCGTCCTACGGCTGCATCCGGATGTACAATCAGGACGTGGTCGACCTCTACGCGCGGGTCGATGTCGGCACGCAGGTCTACATGACCCACTGAACCGGCTGAGGCCCGCCGGCCTCACCCGGCCGGCGGGGCGGTCGCCTCGACGGCCGTGAAGGTCTCCAGGATCCGGTAGGTGTGCGCGGCGCCGGCCGGCACGCAGTAGGAATCGCCCGGCGCGAGCGCCACGGTCTCGCCCTCCAGCACGAGTTCGGCCCGGCCACTGACGACGTAGCCGACCGTCTCGTGCGCCGAGGTGGTCATCGGCTTGTCGGCGTTGGGCTCCTCGGCCCGCCACATCCGCATGCCGAGCCGCTCGCCGCGGGCGAGGTGGATCTCGCCGTGCGGGCCCGCGGCCGCGCTCCGGGCCGATACTGTCGTCGCCATCGTCGCCTCCCTCCGGTGAACCTCGCCAACGGGGCCCGACGCCCGACGTTCCGCGCCCGACAGCGCGACACGTTCGGCAAGCCCCGCGCCGGGGCGCCGCTTGACGGCCCGCGCCGCGCCCCGACAGGATGACGCACCGGTCCGAGAGGCGCCCGACAGAGGCGCGGGCCGGCGCGGCGTCCGCGATCCCGCCCGGGTCCGGCGCGTCGGCGGACGACCCGGATCGGGAGGGACGCGCCATGCAGATCAAGGCGGCGATCGACAGGATTCCCGGCGGCCTGATGCTGGTGCCGCTCCTGCTCGGGGCCCTGTGCAAGACCTTCGCGCCGGGCGCCCCGGCCTATTTCAAGGGCTTCACGCAGGGGATCATGACCGGCGTGATCCCGATCCTGGCGGTCTGGTTCTTCTGCATGGGCGCCTCGGTCAGCCTGAAGGCGACCGGCACGGTGCTGCGCAAGTCCGGGACGCTGGTGGCGACCAAGCTCGTCGCCGCCTGGGCGATCGTGCTGGTGGCCGGGCTGTTCATCCCGCCCGAGGGCATCCAGACCGGCTTCTTCGCCGGCCTGTCGATCCTGGCGATCGTCTGCGCGATGGATATGACCAACGGCGGCCTCTACGCCTCGCTGATGCAGACCTACGGCAGCCGCGAGGAGGCCGGCGCCTTCATCCTCACCTCGATCGAGTCCGGCCCGCTGATGAGCATGATCATCCTCGGGGCCTCCGGGGCGGCGCATTTCGAGCCGCAGATCTTCGTGGGCGCGGTGCTGCCCTTCCTGGTCGGCTTCGCCCTCGGCAACCTCGACCCGAAGCTCCGGGCCCTGTTCGCGCCCGGCGGCCAGCTGATGATCCCGTTCTTCGCCTTCGCGCTGGGGAACACGGTCGACCTCAACAACCTGCTCTCGCCGCTCGCGGGGCTCGGCATCGTGCTGGCGCTCGCGGTGATCGTCCTGACCGGCATCCCGCTGATCCTGGCCGACCGGGCGATCGGGGGCGGGACCGGCACGGCCGGCTTGGCCGCCTCCTCCACCGCCGGGGCGGCGGCCGCCAACCCGCTGGCGATCGCCGCCGTCGCCCCGCAATTCGCCCCCTCGGCGCAGACCGCCACCGTGCTGGTGACGATCTGCATCATCGTCACCTCGATCCTCGTGCCGATCCTGACCGGGCTCTGGTACCGGCGGTTCGGGGCGGGCGTCGCGGAGGCCCGGGCCGAGGAAGAGGCCGGCGCGCCGCTGGCGGTCCCGGCCGAGTAGGCGCCCCGCGGCGGGTCCCTCAGAAGTCGACCGCGAGGCCCTTCACCTCCCAGTCGTCGTAGCGGACCGGCTCCAGGCCGCCGCGCCCCTGGCGCTCGGGCTTGGCGCCGATCTCGGCGGCCCGGGTGTCGATCGCCGCGCGGCGCTCGGCGGCCTCGGCGAGGGCGCGCTGCGCCGCCGGGCTGAGGATGCGGGGCGGGGCGGCGCCGTCTCCGGCCTCCGCGGCCGGGTCCTGTCGGTGCGGGTCCTGTCGGTGCAGGTCCTGTCGGTGCAGGTCGTGTGCGGTCGGCTCTTGCATCGCGCTCGCTCGGGTGTGAGGGCGTGGGTCCGGAAGACGTCGGATCTGGAGCAGAAGTGGCATCGCGGGACACAGGCCGCAACACGCGGAACGCAGCGGCACCGGGCGGGACCGGTCCGGACATCGCGGGACTGGGCGCGCGCCGCGCGGCGATGCAGGCGGTCGCGGCCCTGATCGGCCAGGAGCGCCCGCCCGCCCTCGACGACGCCCTCGCCCAGGCGATCCGCGCCGAGGCGCTGGCGCCGGCCGATGCCGGGCTGGCGCGGGCCATCGCGGTGGCGACCTTCCGCCGCTACGGTCTGATCCGCGCCGCCCTAGCCGCGCGGCTCGAGCGCGGGCTCCCCGCGGCCAAGCCGCAGCTCACGGCCCTGCTGGCCACCGCGACCGCCCAGATCCTCGACCTCGCGGTCCCCGACCACGCCGCGGTCGACCTCGCCGTGCGGCTCGCCAAGGCGGATACCCGCACGGCCCATCTCGCCGGGCTCGTCAACGCGGTGCTGCGCCGGGTCGCCCGCGAGCGCGACGCGATCCTGGCCGCGGACGCCGACGCCCTGACGGTCAACACGCCGGACTGGCTCGCCCGCCGCTGGATCGCGGCCTACGGGCCCGAGCGCGCGGCCGCGATCGCCCGCGCCCACCTCGCGGGGGCCGCCATCGACCTGACCCCGCGGGGCGAGGCCGCCGACTGGGCCGCGCGGCTCGGCGCCGTGACCCTGCCGACCGGCTCCCTGCGCCTGCCCGAGAACGGCCCGGCCATCCCCGAGCTGCCGGGCTTCCAGGAGGGAGCGTGGTGGGTCCAGGACGCCGCCGCGGCGCTGCCGGCCCGACTCCTGGCACCGCGGGACGGCGCCCGCGTCCTCGACCTCTGCGCGGCGCCCGGCGGCAAGACCCTGCAGCTCGCCGCCACCGGCGCCCGGGTCACGGCGGTCGATCGGTCCGCGCCGCGGCTGGAGCGCCTGCGCGAGAACGTCACGCGGCTCGGCTTCGCCGTCGACGTCGTGGTCGCCGACGCCCTCGTGCTGGAGCCGCAGGACCACGACGCCGTGCTGCTCGACGCGCCGTGCTCGGCCACGGGGACGATCCGGCGCCATCCGGACGTGGCCTGGACGAAGGCCGAGGCCGATATCCGGCGGCTCGCCGCGCTCCAGGCGAAGCTCCTCGACCACGCTGCCGGGCTGGTGCGGCCGGGCGGCCTGCTCGTCTACTGCACCTGCTCGCTGGAGCCGGAGGAGGGCGAGTCGCAGGTGGCGGCGTTCCTGGCCCGCGATCCCCGCTACGCGCGGGTGCCGGTCCGGCCCGAGGAGGTCGGCGGCGCCGCGGCGCTGATCGACGACCGCGGCGACCTGCGCACGCTGCCGTGCCACCTGCCGGAGTTGGAGGGTGCCCGCGGCGGGCTCGACGGCTTCTTCGCGAGCCGCCTCCGGCGGGCGGACTGACCGGGGGCGGACCGGGGGTCGCACCCGAGCCCGGAACCCAGACCCGCACCGTGCCCCCTCTCCCGTGCGGGAGAGGGCTGGGGTGAGGGACAAGACGTTTCCGGATCGCGCGCCATCACGGTTCGGCCAGGGCGCGCCACGTCTGGACAGACCTGATCCCTCACCCTGTCCCTCTCCCGCACGGGAGAGGGGACTCGCGCCTGACTCTCGCGCGTCGAGACGTCCAACGGCGCTCCGACCTTGACAATGTTCCTATTTTGTGCTTCCTGACCGCACCTGTCCGCGGCGGCCCGGGAGCGATCCCGGGGCGTCCTTCGGGGGCCCGTCCGGTGGCTGACCGTGCGGGTCCGGGGACGGGGCGGCGCCCGCGTCGGTGGCTCTCAGCCGCCATCGCCCCGGGCGGCGGACCGGTGCGGGGCGTGCCTCGGACGCGGGCGTGAGACCGGGCGGCACTGTGCCCGGCGGGGTGAGGAAATGCCCCCG
>NZ_JBKFBI010000216.1:0-6241 GCF_053346095.1 Methylobacterium sp. A52T
CCTTGGCGGCCGGCTTCGCGGCCTGGGTCGCGGGGGGTGTCGCGAAGGCGAGGGTCGGCGCGAGCAAGCCCGCGATCAGGAGAGGCGTGCCGCGCATGGCGTCTCGTAAGCTCCGCTGGGCCCGGGGCCGCCGGCGGCGGAGGACCGGGAGCGGGTTCTGCGGCATCAGGCCGACGGCGACAAGGGCTCCCGGACGGGCTCCCGGACGGGGTCCCGGATAGGCTCCCGGCGGGCCGCCTGGGCCGGTCGCCTGCCCGGTGCCGGGGCCTTCGGGCCGCGCACGAGCGCCACGAGCGGGAGCGACAGGCCGACGGCCAGCACCCACCAGGCCGGCCGGATCGGCCCGGAGAAGTCCAGGTTGGCGGCGAGGACGAGGTTGGCCGGCACACCGCTGGCGAGGCCGTACCACGCGGCCTCCAGCCCCGCGGTCAGGAGCCCGGCGACGATCGCCAGGAGGAGGAGCGACCAGGGCCGCTCCGGCCACTGGAAGCGCCGCATCACCCGCCAGCCCATCAGCAGCAGGAACAGGCCCGCCGAGAAGACCGGGTCGGTAACGTCGATCTTCGACTGCAGGAAGTAGTGGACCAGGGCCGCCACGGCGATCGTGTAGGTGAGGCGGTGCAGGCGGTTCCAGTTCGGGCCGAGGTTGCGGATCGCCGCGTCCGTGGAGGTCAGCCCCAAGGCGATCAGGCCGATCAGGGCCACGAAGCCGATCGTCAGGTAGAGCCGGAGCGCGATCTCCGAGATCACCTTGGTGAGGATCAGGTTCTGGTCGACGGCGTAGAGGGTCAGGTGGGCCACCGCGTAGGCCATCACGGTGACGCCGAGCATGCGCCGCACGACGAGGACCTTCGACCAGTCCGCGAGGCGGCGCAGCGGCGAGATCGCCAGCGAGAAGAGCAGGAAGCGCACCGCCCACTCGCCGGTGGCGTGGATCAGCGCGGTGATCGGTTTCGCCCCGAGGGCGTCGAGCCGGTAGGCGGCCGCGAGGTAGAGCGCGGGCGCGACGCAGCACGCGAACACCGCGAGCTTCAGCCAGGAGACGCGGCCGGCGCGGTCGAGCCAGGGGAGGGGGATGCCGAGGGCGGCGGCCGAGCGAGCGATCATGGGTCCGAACGGAAGCTTCGCGGTGGATGACGGCGCCGCGCCGATGGCCCGGGCCACCGGCGGGAACGGCTGCCCGGGCCATCGGTGCCGTCACGGGTCGGTTCGCCGCGGGCGTTCGCGGGTTACAGGGCGGCGTTGACCTGTGTTGTGGTTGACCGCGCCGTTCCCGCGGCGAGATAGCGGGACGACGGACGTTGGAGGGATCCCATGCAGTATCGCACGCTCGGCCGCTCGGGCCTCAAGGTCTCGCCGATCTGTCTCGGCACGATGATGTTCGGCGGCCCCACCGACGAGGCCACGGCCGGCCGCGTCGTCGCCAGCGCCCGGGAGGCCGGGATCAACTTCATCGACACGGCCAACGTCTACACGGAGGGCCGCTCGGAGGAGATCACCGGCCGGGCGATCAGGGCCGAGCGCGACGCCTGGGTCCTGGCCACCAAGGTCGCCAACCCGACCGGGCCAGGCGTCAACGACCGCGGCCTCTCGCGGGTCCACGTGATGAGGGCCGCCGAGGACAGCCTGCGCCGCCTCGGCACGGATTTCATCGACATCTACTACCTCCACAAGGAGGACCACGACACGCCTCTGGCCGAGACGGTCCGGGCGATCGCCGACCTCGTGCGGGCGGGCAAGATCCGCCATTTCGGCGTCTCGAATCACCGCTCCTGGCGGGTCGCCGAGATCTGCCGGCTCTGCGACGAGGCCGGGATCGACCGGCCGGTGGTGAGCCAGCCGTACTACAACGCCTTCAACCGGATGCCCGAGACCGAGCACCTGCCGGCCTGCGCGCATTTCGGGCTCGGCGTCGTGCCGTACTCGCCGCTCGCGCGCGGCGTGCTCACCGGCAAGTACGACCCCGACGCGCCGCCGCCGGCCGAGTCGCGCGCCGGCCGCCAGGACGCCCGGATGATGCAGACCGAGTGGCGCCCGGAATCCCTGCGCATCGCCCGGACCCTGAGGGAGCACGCCGAGGCCCGCGGCATCACGGCCGGCCAGTTCGCCACCGCCTGGGTGCTGAACAACCGGCTCGTCACGGGCGTGATCGCCGGGCCGCGGACGGAGGCGCAGTGGCAGGAATATCTCGGCGCCCTCGACTACGCCTTCACTTCGGAGGACGAGGCGCTGGTCGACGGGTTCGTGGCCGCGGGGCATCCGACGACGCCGGGCTACAACGATCCGGCCTATCCGCTGGAGGGGCGGGTGCCGCGCAGCGGCTGAGCAAAGGCGATCTCCGACCGAACCCCTCATCCCGGGGTGCGAGCGTGGAGGCACCGCGGGACGAGGCCGAGATCGGGACCAGCGGGCGCGCGCGGCGCGGCGGATCCACCTTGCGCTCCGGGCCGAGGGCCGCTATCTAGCTCTCAACAGTTCTGATGGCAGTCGAGAGGCTGCGGTTCGGGAGTGGGCCCCACCGGGTCCGCTCTTTTTTTTCGCCGCACACCCTCTCGCCGCACGAGGCCCCGCGCCGCGGGCGGCCAGGCAGAACGCCGCGAAGGTTGCGCGCTGAACACCCATGTCGTCCGAGATTGAAGCGGATCTGTCCGAGAAGCGCCTCGTCCGCGAGGCCGGAGTCGCCGCGCGCGTCGCGCAGGCGATCGAGGGTCCGCTCGCGGGCCTCGGCTTCCGGCTGGTCCGGGTGCGGATGTCCAACGTCAACGGCTGCACCGTGCAGATCATGGCGGAGCGGCCGGACGGCACCTTCACCATCGACGATTGCGAGGCGGTGAGCCGCGCGATCTCGCCGATCCTCGACGTCGACGATCCGGTGGGCGGCGCCTACAACCTCGAAGTGTCCTCGCCGGGGATCGACCGGCCGCTGGTGCGGGTCTCCGACTTCGCCCGCTGGGCGGGCTACGAGGCCAAGGTCGAGCTGAGCCCACCGCTGGACGGACGCAAGCGCTTCCGCGGCATCCTCGGCGCGCCGGACCCGACGGGCGCGACCGTCCCGATCGACCTGCCCGACGTGAAGGAAGGGCTGCCGAGCCGCATCGACCTGCCGCTGAAGGACCTCGCCGAGGCCCATCTCGTCCTCACCGACGAGTTGATCCGCGAGTCGCTGCGCCGCGGCGGGCCTCCCGCCACGGACGAGGCCGACGAGGCCGAGGACGAGGAGGCGGCCGCGGAGAGCGCGCCGCTGGCGCGCGCACCGTTCCAGCCGAAGGGCCCCCGCAAGGCCAGTCCCGCGGCCAAGCCCCAGAAGCAGGCCCGGACCGGCCCGAAGAAGCCCATCGTGACCAAGGCGTCCCGGCTCAAGGACCGCGACTCCCTGCACTGAGACCCCCGCGTCGGCCGCCCGGCGGCCGGCCCGAAGATTTGACGGAAGAGAAGGACCGACACCGATGGCCGTCGTCAGCGCCAACAGGCTCGAACTCCTCCAGATCGCCGACGCGGTCGCCCGCGAGAAGGTGATCGACCGCTCCATCGTGATCGACGCGATGGAGGAGGCGATCGCCAAGGCCGCCCGCTCCCGCTACGGCGCCGAGACCGACGTTCACGCCGAGATCGACCCGAAGACCGGGGCGCTGCGCCTCTCGCGCCACCTCCTGGTCGTCGACCAGGTGGAGAACGACGCCCGCGAGATCACCCTCGACCAGGCCCGCCGCTACAACCCGGGCGCGCTGGTCGGCGACGTCATCTCCGACACGCTGCCGCCCTTCGATTTCGGCCGCGTGGCCGCGCAGTCGGCCAAGCAGGTCATTGTCCAGAAGGTGCGCGACGCCGAGCGCGCCCGCCAGTTCGACGAGTACAAGGACCGCATCGGCGAGATCCTCAACGGCATCGTGAAGCGCGTCGAGTACGGCAACGTGATCGTCGATCTCGGCCGCGGCGAGGGCATCGTGCGCCGGGACGAGATGATCCCGCGCGAGACCTTCCGGCCGGGCGACCGGATCCGCTCCTACCTGTTCGACGTGCGCTCGGAAGTGCGCGGCCCGCAGATCTTCCTGTCGCGCTCGCACCCGCAGTTCATGGCCAAGCTGTTCGGCCAGGAAGTGCCGGAGATCTACGACGGCATCGTCGAGGTGAAGGCGGTGGCCCGCGATCCGGGCTCCCGCGCCAAGATCGCGGTGATCTCCCGCGACGGCAGCATCGACCCGGTCGGCGCCTGCGTCGGCATGCGCGGCTCGCGCGTGCAGGCGGTCGTCGGCGAGCTTCAGGGCGAGAAGATCGACATCATCCCGTGGTCGGAGGACGAGGCGACCTTCATCGTCAACGCGCTCCAGCCCGCCGAGGTGGTGAAGGTGGTGCTCGACGAGGAGGCCGACCGCATCGAGGTGGTGGTGCCGGACGACCAGCTGTCGCTGGCGATCGGCCGCCGCGGCCAGAACGTGCGCCTCGCCTCGCAGCTCACCGGCTGGGACATCGACATCCTGACCGAGGCCGAGGAATCGGAGCGCCGCCAGAAGGAGTTCGCTGAGCGGACCCAGGTATTCATGGAGGCGCTCGACGTCGACGAGACCGTCGGCCAGCTGCTCGCCGCGGAAGGCTTCCGCAACGTCGAGGAGATCGCCTACGTCGACATCCAGGAGCTCTCGGGCATCCAGGGTCTCGACGAGGAGACCGGCACCGAGATCCAGGCCCGCGCCCAGGATCACCTCGCCCGGATCGAGCAGGCGCACGACGCCCGCCGCACCGAACTCGGCGTCGCCGACGAGCTGCGCGAGATCGAGGGCATCACCACGCCCATGATGGTCGCCCTCGGCGAGAACGACGTGAAGACCGTCGAGGATCTGGCGGGCTGCGCCACCGACGACCTCGTCGGCTACACGGAGGGCCGCGGACCCGAGGCCGTGCGCCACGCCGGCTACCTCGACGGGTTCGACCTGTCCCGCGCCGAGGCCGAGGCGCTGATCATGGCCGCCCGCCTGAAGGCCGGCTGGATCGAGGCCCTGCCGGAGCCGGAGGCCGAGGAGGGTGCCGAGGTGGCCGAGGGCGAAGAGGCCGCCCCCGCGCAGGCCGAGGCCTGAGACGGGCGCCGGCGGCGGAGGCGCGATGGTCGCGGTCGACACGACCCTGCCCGAGGACGGGCCGGATGCCGGGGGGCTCGATGCCGGCCCCGGCCGCCGCTTGCCCGAGCGGACCTGCATCGTCACGCGCGTCGTCCAGGCGCCGGACGCGATGATCCGGTTCGTGCGCGGGCCGGACGGCAGCGTCGTGCCCGACCTGCGCGCCAAGCTCCCGGGCCGCGGCGCCTGGATCAGCGCCCGGCGCGAGGCGGTCGCGACCGCGGTGCGGAAGAACCTGTTCTCGCGGGCGTTCAAGGGGCCGACCCCGGCCGCCCCCGACCTGCCGGACCGGATCGCCGCCGGGCTGCGGGACGACCTGCGGCAGGCCATCGCCATGGCCAACAAGGCGGGCTGCGTGGTCGCGGGCTTCTCGAAGGTCGAGGCCGCGATCGGCGGCCAGCCCGGCGCGATCGCGGTGATCCACGCCGCCGAGGCGAGCCCGGACGGCCGGCGCAAGATCGCGTCGGCCTTGCACAGGCGCCACGGTGACGCCATGTCAAGGATCCCGATCATCGATGACCTGTCCGAGGACGAATTGGACATGGCCTTAGGTCGGGATCATGTGATACACGCTGCGCTCGTCGCAGGAGCCGGAGCCGCCGGCTGCCTGTCGCGTTGGCGTCGGCTACGCTCCTTCGAGGGCGCCGCCGCGGCGACCGGGGAGCCCGATCCAGCCCGAATCGGCGGGATCGACGAAGCCTCACGTTGACGACGCAGGACTATTTTGACCGGCGCCACCGGGTGTCGGTTCACGGGACGATGGAAACCCTCAGGGTTCAGGCTGAATGAGCGATACGAACAACCCGGGCGACAAGACTCTGAACCGGACTGCCCCGAAGCCGCTCGGCCTCAAGCGGCCGATCGAGGCGGGCACCGTGCGTCAGAGCTTCTCCCATGGCCGCTCCAAGCAGGTCGTGGTCGAGACGGTGAAGCGCCGCGTCATCGGTGCGGCGCCGGCTGCCCCTGCCCGTGAACCCGCACCCGCCCCGCGCCCGGCGGCCCCCGCGCCGACGGCGCCGGCCCCGCGCCCGGCGCAGCGTGCCGCTTCGGGGGTCGTCCTGCGCACCCTGAGCGAGCAGGAGAGTGCGGCCCGCGCCGCCGCCCTCGCCGACGCGCAGCGCCGCGAGGCC
>NZ_JBKFBI010000217.1:0-6179 GCF_053346095.1 Methylobacterium sp. A52T
GCCGCGCCGGCCCCCGCGCCCCCCCCCCCGCCGCCCGCGGCCGCGGCCGCGTCGAGCTTGGCCTGCTGGCGCCCCGCGATGATGACCTCCGCGCCCTCCGCGGCCAGCCGTTTGGCCACCGCGAGGCCGATCCCGGCGGTCGAGCCGGTGACCAGGGCGCTTCGTCCCGTGAGCTGCAGATCCATGACGGTTCGTCCTCGTTGCCGTGTCGGTCCCGAGGAGATGGACGGCCGCCAGATTGCTGAGTAGCAGGCATCGCGGCACGATGATCGTGACTTCGATGCACGAGTGGCGGCGCGATGGACAACCGGCTCGGGGACATGGAGGCGTTCCTCCAGGCGACGCGGTGCGGCAGCTTCGCGGCGGCCGCCAAGGCCCTGCGGCAAACCCCCTCCGCCGTGAGCCGGGCCGTCGCCCGCCTCGAGGCGCGCCTGGGGGTCGCGCTGCTCCGGCGCACGACCCGATCCCTGACCCTGACGCCGGAAGGGGAGGCCTACCGCGAGCGGGCCGTCGAGCTGATGGCGGAACTCGACGCGATGGAGCGGGGCCTCACCCAGACCGCCGCCGAGCCGAGCGGGCGGCTCCGGGTGAACGCCTCGGTCCCGTACGGGACCCACGTCGTCCTGCCGGTCCTGCCGCGCTTTCTCGCGCAGCACCCGCGGATGAGCCTGGATCTCGCCCTGACCGACGAGGTGATCGACCTGCCCGCCACGCAGGCGGACGTCGCGATCCGGATCGGCCCACTCCGCGACACCCGCCTGCGGGCCCGACGCCTCGGGCGCAGCCGGATGATCGTGGTCGCCGCCCCCGCCTATCTCGCGCGGGAAGGTGTCCCGGAGCATCCCGACGGCCTCGCGGCGCACAATTGCCTCAACTTCAGCTTCCGCCGCTCCCTCGATACCTGGCCGTTCCGCGTCGGAGCCGGTCTCAACCAGCGGCCGATCCAGGGGAATTTCTACGGCAATTCCGGCGAGGTGGTGCGGCTGATGGCGCTCGGCGGTGCCGGGGTCGCCCGCCTCGCCCGGTTCCATGTGGCGGCCGATCTCGCGGCCGGTCGGCTCGTGCCGGTGCTGGAGGCGTTCAACCCCGGCGATGCCGAGGATGTCCACGTCCTCTATGTCGGCCACGCGCGCTTGGCGCTGCGCATCCGAAGCTTCGTCGATTTCCTCGCCGCCCACGCGACGGTGGAGGAATGACATCGGCTCAGAAGACACTTCAGGTGCGATGCCTCGACTGCGGTAATATTCAGTTTCATTGGTCGGAGACGCGCAATATCTGAGACGCTCGGGTCCTGAACAGGATCAGATCCCGCGACGGAGCGCCCTGTTCGCGGTCCGGGCGTTGGAACCGAGCGTCGCCGGGCCCGTCACGCGCGGCCCGACCTCAGGTGCCGCGCGCGTGCGCGCGAGCCCGAACAGCTCTGGCAGCCATCGACCGCCCCGAGTGCTAACCGACTGAGATCGCGGGCGATTCGGCGATTGTTAACAGCTCAGCCGGCAACCTTCTTGCTTCGTCGTGGGTCACTCTCACGATGCGCGCAGGAGGGGCCGCCATGAGCGTTTCGACCGCCTTCCGTCGTCAGCTGGAAGGCTACAGCCTGACGACAGCCGAGATCCTGTATCACCTGCCCGACCATCCCCACCTGCTCCAGACCTTCATCTGGCAGCAGCACGATCTCTTCCCGGTCTTCCCGGAGCTGAAGCGCTTCCTGGCCTTCTGGCAGGGCGCCCTCGATGGGCCGCTGCATTCGGTGAAGGTGGCCCACAGCCGCCTGATCAGGCCCGCGGAACTGCGGGCCGTCGGCAGCGAGTTTCACCTCCACTGACGCCTGGGGCGGGAGCCGCGTTTTCCGCGGGCCGGCACGGGCCCGCGCGGGCCCGCACTCGAAGCGCGATCGCGATGCTCGCGGAGATCGCCCGCGCCGGCCGGACGCGGGCGCCGGGCCCGCGCTCAGATCTCGCCGCGGCTCATCCGCCTGGCGATGTGGTCCGCCTGCCGCAGGGCCAGCGCGACGATGGTGAGGGTCGGATTCTCCGCGGCGCCGGTCGTGAACTGGGAGCCGTCCGAGACGAACAGGTTCTCGACGTCGTGGGCTTGGCCGAAGCGGTTGACGACGCCGTCCCGGGGCTTCTCGCTCATGCGGTTCGTGCCGAGGTTGTGCGTCGACGGATAGGGCGGGGTGCGGATGGTGCGGACCGCGCCGACGGCCTCGTAGAGGGCGCTGCCCTGCCTGTAGGCGTGCTCGCGCATCGCCGCGTCGTTGGGATGGTCGGCGAAATGGACCGACGCGACCGGCATCCCGTAGGCATCCGTGTCGTCCGACAGGGTGATGCGGTTGTCGGAACAGGGCATGTCTTCGCCCACGATCCAGAGGCCCGCCATGTTCCGGTACTTGTCGAGGGCGCCGGTGAAGTCGCGGCCCCACGTCTGCGGGTCGAGGAACGCCGCCATGAAGGGCAGGCCCAGGGAGAGCGTCTCGAGCTCGTAGCCGCCGACGAAGCCGCGGCTCGGATCGTGCCGGGCCTCGTCGCGCACGATGCCGGCCATCGTGGTGCCGCGGTACATGTGCACCGGCTTCTCGAAGATGGCGTAGACCGAACCGGTCGTGTGGCGCATGTAGTTGCGCCCGACCTGCCCCGACGCGTTGGCCAGACCGTCGGGGAACTTCGCCGAGTGCGAATTGAGGAGCAGCCTCGGGCTCTCGATGGAGTTGCCGGCCACGGCGACGGCCCGCGCTCTCTGCCGGTGCTCGACGCCGTCCTTGTCGGCGTAGACCACGCCGGTGACCTTGCCGCCGGGATCGTGCTCGATCCGCAGCACCTGGCAGCCCGAACGGACCTCGAGCCGGCCCGTGGCCTCGCCCTTCGGGATCTCCGCGATGAGCGTCGACCACTTCGCGCCCGACTTGCACCCCTGGAAGCAGAAGCCGAGCTGCATGCACGCGGCGCGGTCGTCGCGCGGCTCGGAGTTGATGGCCATCCGGCCGGTATGCACCTCCGTGTAGCCGATCTTGCGGGCACCGGCCTCGAGCACCTTGAAGTTGTTGTTGCCCGGCAGGCCCGGGATGCCGTTGGTGCGCGTGACGCCCATCCGGTTCTCGGCCATGGCGTACCAGGGGTCCATCTCCGGGAGGTCGACGGGCCAGTCGAGGAGGTTGGCCCCCTTCACGGCGCCGTAATGCGTGCGCGTCCTGAACTCGTGCTCCTGGAAGCGCAGCGACGCGCCCGCCCAGTGCACGGTCGAGCCGCCGACGGCCTTCACGATCCAGGCCGGCAGGTTGGGGAACGTCTTGGCGATCGGCCACGGCCCGGTGGCGTGCCGCTTGTCCTTCCAGGCGAGCTGGGCGAACGAATCCCACTCGTCGTTGACGAAGTCGAAGGTCTCGTGCCGGTCGCCCGCCTCGAGGATGACGGTGTCGATGCCCTTGAGCGCGAGCTGGGTCCCGAGGGTCCCGCCGCCGGCGCCCGAGCCGACGATGACGAAGACGGAGCCGTCGCTGAGGTCGTAGGGAGCTGACATGGTTTCCTCCTGCCGCGGATCGGCCCCGTCCCGTCTTCGCGCGGGATGGTCGGACCGAGCGGTGAATGCGTGTCGCGCGCGGCCGTCGGCGCGGGCGCCGGGCCGCCGTCAGAGCCAGTCGATGTCGTCGAAGCCGCGCTCCAGGTAGCCGCCCTTGTCGAAGGAGGCGCCCTCGTAGCCGAAGATCGGCCACAGCTCCTTCTGGTTGTAGAGACCGACGATCAGGTTGGCCCGCACCTTCTGGAAGAACGGGGTCGGCTCGATGGTCTCGAGGAGGGCCGCCCGGTCCGTGTCCTGCGGAACCTTGGCGTAGGGCAGGCGGTGCCTCTCGACGGCCGCCCGGTTGAGCGCGGCCATCCCGTCCTCGAGGAGCGTCAGTTCTCCTGGAGCGGTCCGCGCCGCATCGTCGAGGATCTGCACCGCGGCCGCGTAGTACCTGTCGGCGACGCGGTCGTGCGGGTAGCAGTCGCGCGACATCTGCACGAGGGAGGCGAAGGTCTCGGGCTTCGTCGCCTTCGGCATCTGCGCCCAGGCCCGCCCGGTCACGCTGCCGTCCGGCATGACCGCGACCGCGAGCAGCGTCGAGCCCGCGGCGCCCAGGAAGCCGCGGCGTGACAGGTGCGCGCCCGTCTCCTGCATCCTCATCCCGTCCTCCCCTGTCGGTGTCGGTCGTGCCGGTGCCGCGGCGGCCGATGGCGGGCCGTCGCGGGTCATCAGGCGAAGCGCCAACCGCGGGCGCTCCCCATGCCCAGGTCGCAGGCGCCGTCGTGGCCCGTGCTGACCGTCAGCTCCGGCTCGGGACCGGACGCGGCATGCGCGTGATCGATCGGGGTGAAGGTTTCGAAGCCGGGCCGGTCGGCGGTGTCGAAGCCGAAGGCGGCCCGGTAGAAACGCGCGGAGCGCGCCGCGTCCCGGACCCGGCTCATCGCGGGGATCAGATCGGGCACGTCGCGCATGATCCCCCCTGTCGAGGCCCGAGGCCGACAACCCCGTGGGTGACGGCCCCGAGGGGTCCCGCCGAGCGGAAACTTAGAGCCGCTCCAGCGTGCGGTGGTAGTATCATGCTACTGCGGAGCGGGTCCCCGACGATCCGTGGAGCGCGTCATGCCGGGGCCCGGGACGCGGTGGAAACGGGCGCGCGCTGCATTATTGTTCCTCATCCCGGGGAAGCGCGGGCGGTCGCCGCGGTTGAGCGGCGCGGATCGCAGGGGTGGACATGTGCAATCTGTACTCGGGGATGCCGTCCGCCGACTACGAGGGCGAGACCCGCTCCATCCGGCTCGGCGGACACTCGACCTCGATCAGGATCGAGGTGATGTTCTGGAACGTGCTCGAGGACATCGCCGCCGCTCAGGGCATGACCCTTCCCCGCCTCGTGACGCTTCTCTACGACGAAGTGCTCGCTCTCCACGGTGAGGCACGCAATTTCGCCTCGCTCCTGCGGTGCGCGTGCCTGAGGCACCTCGAGATGAAGGCGGCGCGCCTCGCCTCGGCGCATCGGCGCGCCGTGGAACAGCGCGGCAGGGCCGCGGGGGACGCCGACGGCGCCCTGGACCGGATCGACGACCGCAACGTCGGCGTCGGACACGTCGCGCAGACCGCGCGCGCCCTGCGCGGCGACGCAGTCCGGCCGCGCGATGCCCGCGGCGAGGGCTGAGGCGCGTCCCCCCGGCATGGCCGATGCAGAGGGCTGGCGCGGTCGGCCGCTCCGGCCCCCGATGAACGGATACCCGACATGCCGCTGCAGGAAGCCCCGAGGTCGCCCATCCGCGGCGGTCGCATCGCGATCGCCGGCCTCGGCACCGTCGGGCTGGCCGTGGCGCGCGCGCTCGATGGGGGCGCCATATCGGGGCTGAGGCTGACCGCCGTCGCGGTTCGCGATGCCGCGAGAGCCCGGGCCGCCCTCGCGGCGCTCGCGGAGCCGCCGGAGGTCGTCACCGCGTTCGACGCCCTGGAGCCGCGGGCCGACATCGTGCTGGAATGCGCGCCGTCCCAGCATCTCCCGGCGATCGTGCGGCCCTTCGTGGCGGCGGGGAAGACCGCGATCGTGCTGAGCTGCGGCGCGCTCCTCGATCACGAGGACCTCGTGGCGACGGCCCGCGCCCACGGCGGTCAGATCGTCGTCCCGACCGGCGCGCTGCTCGGCCTCGACGCCGTGACGGCCGCCGCGGAGGGCACCATCCGCACGGTGCGGATGATCACCCGCAAGCCCGTGCGCGGCCTCGCCGGCGCCCCCTACCTCGCGGAGAACGGCATCGAGATCGGCGGCATCACCGAGCCGATGCGCGTCTTCGCCGGCAGCCCCCGCGAGGCGGCCCGCGGCTTCCCGGCGAATCTCAACGTCGCGGTCGCGCTCTCGCTGGCCGGCATCGGTCCCGACCGGACCGAGCTCGAGATCTGGGCCGACCCCGGCCTGGAGCGCAACACGCACCGCATCGAGGTGGAGGCCGACGCCGCGCGCTTCGCGATGACCATCGAGAACGTCCCGACCGACGAGAACCCCCGCACGGGCCGCATCACGGCCCTGTCGGTCATCGCCTGCCTGCGCAAGCTCACAGCCCCGCTCCGGGTCGGAACCTGACAGACCGGACCCGGCCGGCACGGCCCGCGCTGCCGCGCACCCGCGCCCGGAGCGATGCCCGGGCGCGGTCGCCTCTCTG
>NZ_JBKFBI010000218.1:0-6075 GCF_053346095.1 Methylobacterium sp. A52T
GGCGGAGGCGCCCGGCGCGCCGCCTCGGACCGAGCCTCCGCCGCCGCGCGCGATGGCGCCGGCGCCGCGCCCCCGGCCAGCGGCCACGCCGCAGCTCTGAGACCCTGCGGGGCGGCCGGTGCGGCCCGGCCTCGCTCATCCGACGAATCCACGCCTGACCGGGCCCCCCGCTGCACAGGTCCGGCAGGTCACCGACAGAGCCACCATCAGAGCCACCAGCAGAGCGAAGTGAGAGGCGCCCCATGGGATCGATGCGGAACGCGTTCATCTACGCGGCCATCCTGTCGACGCTCCCGCTCCCGGCGGCCGCGGCGGAGACATGCCGCGACCATTACCGGAGCGAGGGGACGCCGATGCTCCAAGCCATCACCTACAAGACGTGGATGATCTTCCCCTCTGTCAGCCCCAGGGCCGCGTTCGACCGGGTGACGCGGGCGGTCCTGGCCGAGGGGTTCGTGGGCGTGCACGTGGAGAAGGCGCTCGGGAGCCTGACGGCCCAGCAGGAGACATCCGGCTCGGGGCGACCGCAGACGCTGCGGGTCGTCGTGCGCAAGGCCAGGGCGGGCAGCCGGGTCGACGCCCTGTTCATGGTGCAGGCCGGCCAGATCGGTCAGGACGTCGACCAGAACCTGTGCCGCATCGTCGATGCCGCGGCGCAGTAGGACCCCGATGTCGACCGGCTCCAGGCACGCGGCCCAGAGGCGAGGTTCCGATGCGCAGTCCAGTGCGAGCTTCGGGGCGATGTTCAGTGCGATGTTCAGTGCGGGGCCGGCCGTGACGCGTCTCCAGGCGGCCACCCTCGCCGCAGCCTTCGCCTCAGCCCTCGCCGCAACCCTCCTGGCGCCGTCATCGGCCCGCGCGATCGACTGCCGCAAGGCGGCCAGCCCGCTCGAGCGCATGATCTGCGCCGACCCGGCGCTCCGGAAGGCGGACGCCGCGCTGGGTGCGGCCTATTCCGGCCTCCTGCACAGCACGGACGACGCCGAGATCCGCGCGATGCTGATCGCCAGCCAGAAGCGCTGGGTGGCGGCCCGGGACACGTGGCTCGGCGACCTGGACGCGGCCGACGCGCGCGCCGTCGTGCTGAAGGCGATCCGGGCACGGACCGAGGACCTGTCCGGCCGCTCGAAGAGCGATCCGGCCCGACCGCACTGGATCGCGGCAGCGCTGCGGCAGCGGGCCTTCGCGGCGCGGTTCACCGGCGGCCCCTTCGCTGGGTTCGACACGGCGTGCGACTTCCTGCCCGTCGGGCGGGACCGGGTCTACGGGTGCTTCGGCAGCCGGCGCTACCAGAACGGCGACCGGGTCTGCACGCTGTCCGACGACTGGGCGAGCGGCCACACCTCCGAGACGCGCACGGTCGCGCGGGTCGTCGACGGCGCCGCGCGCACGGTCGCGACCTGCACGATCGGCGGGGGCGACGACGCGGAATGCCCGGGTCCCGACAACGCCGACGGCCGCTGGGCACGGCCTGCCGCCCCGGCCGCCGCCGGCGCGGCGGCGGCACCCCCGGGCCCCCCGCCCCCCCCCGCCGGCGGGCTGGCCCCCGGCGGCGCTGGCGCCGCCCCCCCCCCCCCCCCCCCGCCCCCCGGGGGCCCCGCCCCCCCGCCCCGGCCCCCGCCGGCGCGGCGGCGGCACCCGCGGGCCCTCGGCCCGTCCTCGACGTCGAGCTGGCCCCGGACGCCGATGCCGAGACCTGGCTCTCGGCCTGCCTGACCGACCCCGCCTATCCGCCGCCCGACCCGGTTCCGGCGGCCCGGACGGCCCCGGGATCGAGCCCGCCCGCGCCCGCGGGCGCCCCGAGCAGCCGGTGACGATGGGACCGCACGCCCCCACGCCCGATCCGGCCCCTGCTCCATGCCCTGGGCCGGCCCGCAGCCACCGCCGCGATCCCGGCGACGCCGCCCTGCGCCGGCGCGGCGGCCGAGGCGCGGGAATGGGCTCGGCCGGCCGGGGCGCCGCGCTGACGCTCGGCCTGATGCTCGCCGGACCGGCCGTCGCGCAGGATGGGCCGCCGGCGCCGCTGGTCGCCTCCGCCGTGAAGGGCCTGCGCTTCGTCCCCCTCGCCGAGCTGCCGCGGGCCCCGGGCGGGGCGGGCCGGCAAGCCGGCTGCCCCGGTGAGGTCTTGCCGGCGCGATCCGAGGCGGCCCGGGCCGTGGCCGCCCGGGACTGGCTCGTCACCGGCGAGGCGGCCCTCGGCCGGTACCGGGCCGTCAGCTTCGCCAGCGACCTGCAGCAGGGGACGAGCGGCACCTGCTTCATCGCGGACGGCAATGTCGGCCTGTTCGTGGGACCGCGCCTCGTCGCCCTCGTGTACGGCGCCGGCCGGACCGGCGCGGTCGGACGCATCGCGGCGCGCTCCGACGGCGCACGCCTCTGGGACGGCGACATCCCGCCGGCCCCGGTGGGCGACCTGACCCTGCGCCCGGACGGGACCGTGTCGCTGGAGCCGCCTCCCAAGGTCGAGTCCGTCTGCGGCGGCCGCGGGTCGGTCCCCGCGATCCGCGGCCTGCCGATCGACGAGGCCCGGACGTCGCTCATCGCCGCGGGCTGGACGCCGGTGAAGGGCCCACCGAGCGACGATGAGCGGGAGCGGGCTCTCGCCCGGCGCGGCGTCATGGAAGTCGACGGCTGTTCCGGGACGGGCCTCGCCTATTGCAGCTTCCGCTATGCCGGGGCCGCCGGCACGCTCTCGGTGACCACGACGGGCGACGCCGAACTGCCCGAGGTCCACGAGTACGGAGTCGCGTGCCGATGAGACGGGTCCCGCGGGCGCTCTCCTCAGCGCGTGCCGAGGCAGCCGGTCCCGGGCGCCGGCAGGACCAGCCAGGCGCCGCCCGCGTAGAGGCGCCGGACCGCGCCCGGCGCGGCGGGCCGGAGCACCAGGTACGCGCGGCCGGCCGAGACCAGGGCCCCGTCGTCGGCGGCCGCCAGGGCGGTGGGGTTCCCGAGCGCCACCACGGTCTCCGGCTGGACCGCGAGGGCGGTCAGCGCGGTCACGCCGAGCCCCCCGGCGAGCGCCGCCGCGACCGCGCCGACCGGCAGGCCGCGCCGCGGGCGCCGATCAGTAATCGTAGGCATGCTCGAACCGGCCCCCCGCGGCCTCCACGGCGCGGATCTGCGCGACGAGTTGCTCCACCGCGGTGTCGTAGCCGACGCGCTGCCAGCCCGGCTCGGACTGGATCGGCATCGCGAACAGCGGCTCGGCCCCGGCGAGGGTGACCGTCCGGCCCGGCGGCAGGAGGACGGTGGTGAGGATCCGGTGGTTGCCGGCGATCTCCAGCACGGTCCGGCCCCGCGCGCCGAGGCCCCGGACGATCTCCGTGAAGGCCCGGTAGCGCGGCGTCTCCATCAGGGCGGCTGGGCCGCCGTCGCCGGCCGGGACGGGGCCGAGGAGGGTGATGCGCGGGTCGGCGGCCGCGTCGCCGGCATCGAGCCCCGCCACGACGCTGCGGATCGTCAGGCCGGCCGGGTCCATCCCGGCGAGCCACGCGATCCCCTGGGCGTAGGCCCATTTCACCCCGTATTGCAGCGTGAGCGCGCCGCGCCGCTCGACCGCCCGCAGGGACGGCGTGAACGGGACCTCGTGCCAGAGCCGGGACAGCTCGGCGTCGAACGGGTAGCGGTACCAGGGGGTCTGGCGCAGGAACGCGGCGTAATCCGCGAGCAGCCGGGCGTTGAACCGGTCCTCGTCGGTCGGCTCGGGCCCCCGCCACCGCGCGGTCAGCGCCCCGAGGGTGCGCTCGTAGGCCCCCTGGATCAGCATCTCGGCCGTGAAGCTCAGGCCGATCACGTAGTTGGTGACTTTCTGGCCCGCGGTGACGTCGCCGGTGCGCCCGGCCGCCCGGGTCGCCCCGCACAGGCTCGTCCAGAAGCCCGTCGTCGCCGCCCAGTAGTCGAAGGCCGATTCCGAGGCGGAACGCGTCACCCCGGCGAGGTCCGCGTAGGCGTGGACGATGTCCCATTCGGGGAAGGTGAGGTAGCTGTCGCCGGCCGCGCGCTTGTAGCCCTCGGGGGCGATCCCGAAGCGCGAGCCGCCCGCCGAACGACCCGGCCCGGCGGGATCGGGCCTGACCGTGCAGCCCCCCTCGATCGCCGCGACGGGCAGGGCGCAGGCGAGGGCCAGAGCGGCGAGGCCGGCGACCGCCCAGCGGACGACCCGTCGCCGGCGGCGGGGGGGCCGGGGGCTCACGCGGCGACCCCGGCCGCGGTCCGGGCGCGCCACGGCCACCAGCCGAGCACGACGCCGGCGAGGCCGAGGCTCAGGTGCGGGCCGTTGGAGAGGAGCGGGCTGTCCTGGAAGCCCTTCAGGAACAGCGACAGGTCGAGGAAGCTCGACCCGGTGAGCACGCCGACGACGCCGTCGAGGAGGTAGATCGCCCCGAAGGCCCGCAGGAAGGTCACGGCGGCGGAGCGGGACCACAGGCCGGCGGCCAGCGCCCACAGGCCGGAGGCGAGGTGGAGCGCGTCCTTGTAGACGTCGAGCCGGAACAGGCCGAAGACGCGGCCCTCCGCGTCCCGGAAGGCCGGGACGTAGTCGGTGGCGGCGGCGAACAGCAGGATGGCCGCGAAGGCGAGGGCGGCCACCTGCGGGGGCGTGGGTCTCATGGGCGTCTCCTGGGTCGGCACGCGCGGCCCGCGCGAGGCGGATCCGTGCCGGGGCGCGGTCAGGCCATGTAGGTCGACCACAGGGCGTTCCGGAACAGCAGCCCCGGATCGTAGCGGCGCTTGGCCGCCACGAAGGCGTCGAGCTTCGGATAGGCCCGGGCCATCTGGTCGCGCCGGGCGTGCAGGCGGTAGGGCAGGTAATAGGCCCCGCCGATCGCCACGACGCGCTCGATCAGGGCCTCGGTCATGCGCATCATCGCGGCCTCGTCGCCCGGGGTGAGCCCCTGCGAGAACGACATCACCGCGCCGATCCGCGGGCCCGGCGCGTAGGCCAGCGTCGAGTCCGGGTCCGCCGCCACGTAGCGCAGGGTCACGTTGAGGCAGTCGCAGCCCGAGCGCGGGATGGTCTCGCGGCAGGCGGCGAGGAACGCGTCGAAGCGCTCGGGCGGGACGAAGTACTCGTGCAGGATGTCGGTGCGGCTGCGGTCGCGCGAGGCGAGGTTGGCCACCGGCTCGTTCATCAGGCTGTTGCGGGTGGCGAGGCCGGGATCCAGGGCCGGGTTGAGCCGGGTCTCGGCGATCCAGCGGGCGCGCTTGCCGAACTCGCTGCCGACCTGGGCCCGGTAGATCTCCCGCGAGACCGCCGAGAACGCCCCCTGCGCGGCCGCCGCGGGCAGGACCTGCGGCGGGTGCTCGGCCTCCGCGTAGGTGACGAGGATCGCCTCGTCGAAGAATCCGGCCTGCGCGACCGAGAGCCGGCCGTAGGCCATGCGCAGGCGGGCGTCGCGCGCCACCGCCGCCGCGAAGGCCGGCGCGAACTCCGCGGCCGGCATCACCGCGAAGGTCGGCGTCAGGAGGCGGTTCGGCACCATCTCGACCACGAGGTCGACCACGATTCCGAACAGGCCGTAGCCGCCCATCGCCAGCCCGAACAGCTCGGCGTTCTCGTCGCGGGAGCAGGTCACGAGGCTGCCGTCGGCCAGGACGAGGCGGAGGGCGCGGACGGTGGAGCCGAACGGGCCGTGCGGCGCGGGCCAGCCGTGGGCGTTGACGCAGAAGGTCGAGCCGACCCCGAAATCGCTGTTCGACTGCATGACCGTCGGCGAGTAGCCGATCCGGTCGAGCTGCCGGATGACCTGCGACCAGCGCGCGCCGGCCCCGACCCGGTAGAGGCCGGCGGCTGTGTCGGGCTCGATCGGGCCGCCCTCCAGGGTCACGGCCGTCCCGTCGCGGGCGAGGCTCTGGCCGCCCATGGAATGGCGGGCGACGCCGACGGCGACCGGCCGGCCGGCGACGGCGGCATCCCGAATCTCGGCGCGCACGGCCTCGATCAGCGCGTCGGTCGAGCCCGTCGGGAGCACGGCGTGGCGCGTCACCGGGGTCGGGTTGAGGCCGCTCGCGTCGTTGAGGATGATCCGCGGCGCCGCCCGGGCCGCCCGCGGCAGCAGCGCGGCGGCCGCCGCGGCG
>NZ_JBKFBI010000219.1:0-6043 GCF_053346095.1 Methylobacterium sp. A52T
CCCGGTCGCGCACGCCGACGGGCCGGCGCGCGGCGCGGCGCCGGCCGGGCAGGGCGCCGCCACGGCGAGCGCCGCCGCCAGCGAGGCTGCCAGCATGACCGCCGCGCCCCCACGCATCGATCCCCCCAGATCGCAAGGTCCCGGCACCGCGCCGCTCCACCGGCCGCGGTTGGCCTCGGCCGGCGAGAATGCTATGGAGCGCCGGTCGTCTCCGTAGCTCAGCTGGACAGAGCACAGGTTTCCTAGAAGGTTCAATTGGGCGTCGCGCCGGGAAACCGCGCGACGGATCCGCTCAAAGTCGGGGAAAGCTTCCGGCATCGACGCGCCGCCGTCCGATGCTCTGCCGATCCCGAGCCAAGCCCGCGCGGCGCCCCGGCGTTCTGCGGGAAGGTGTAGAGACTAGACGGGCGGCACCTACCGGTTGGATGCAGTCCAGCCCACGGTGAAGGGATAGTCCAGGCCACGAACGCGGACCTTCGGGACGCGGCGGCGAAAGCCGAAGTGGTATGAAACCTGGGGTCGCAGGTTCGAGCCCTGCCGGGGACACCAAGTTGTCTATTCTTGCAGATCTCCCGGCCGCAGAGCCGTGAGCAAATCGTCCACCACGTCGAACGCCTGCCGGTGACAAGTACCGAGGGGCGCGCTAAGCTTTGCCGCCAGGATTCATGGCAGGGGGTGGACGAGCACTTCATGGCGGGCCAGAAGACCGATCAGCGCGACGTCTATGTCGGGCAACGCATCGCCGAGCAGCGCCGCAAGGCATCGCTCACACAGCGCCGCGTCGCGCAGAGCTTCGGTATGTCTGCAGCTCAGCTCCAGAAGTACGAGAAGGGAACCAACCGGATCAGCGCCGTCCATCTCGACATCTTCTCGCGCATGACCGGCGTGCCGATGGATTACTTCTTCAAAGGAATGCCCCGGAACGATGACTTCATCGCGCCGGGCTTCAGCGAGCGCGAGCAGTCGACCCTGTCGGAGGCCGGGCTGAAGGGGCTGGCGGAAGTCGTGGGCCGCCACATCACCGAGAACTTCTCCGAGGAGGCGCGCCGCGACGTGGCCGACGCCATCCGGGCCCTCGAGAGCAAGCTCGGCGGCTGAGGGCGAGGGCAGGCCCCGGGGTGTCGCGCGATCGTTTTTCCGGTCGGTTCGTCCGGTATAGCGGATCCGTTCGTTCCTCCATCTTGACCGGCCCCCGGCCGGGTGCGAGAACCCCGCCCCCATGAAGGGTCAAACGCCGCGATCGCGACGGCGTACCTCTGCAGCCGAGGCCGTCCGATGCCGCGTTCCAACTACCTGTTCACCAGCGAGTCCGTGTCCGAGGGGCACCCCGACAAGGTCTGCGACAGGATCTCGGACACCGTGGTCGACGCCTACCTCGCGGCGATGCCGGAGGCGCGGCTCGGCGTCGAGACGCTCGCCACGACCAACCGCATCGTCATCGCCGGCGAGGTGCGCGGACCCGATTCGGTGACCTTCAAGGACCTCGAGGCCCTGACCCGCGAGGCCGTGAAGGACATCGGCTACGAGCAGTCGGGCTTCCACTGGAAGAACAACGACGTCGCGATCCACCTGCACGCCCAGTCGGCCGACATCGCCCAGGGCGTGGACGCGGCCGGCAACAAGGACGAGGGCGCGGGCGACCAGGGTATCATGTTCGGCTACGCCGCCGACGAGACGCCCGAGCTGATGCCGGCGCCGATCTTCTACGCCCACAAGATCCTCAAGGACCTCGCCGACGCCCGCAAGGCGAAGCAGGGCGACGCCGCCAAGCTCGGCCCCGACGCCAAGAGCCAGGTCACGGTCCGCTACGAGAACGGCCGCCCGGTCGAGGTGACCCAGATCGTGCTGTCGACCCAGCACCTCGACGAGTCCCTCGATTCCGCGGACGTCCGCGCCATCGTCGAGCCCTACATCCTGAAGGCGCTGCCGCAGGGCTGGGTCAACGAGGGCACGGTCTGGCACGTGAACCCGACCGGCAAGTTCGTGATCGGCGGCCCGGACGGCGACGCCGGCCTCACCGGCCGCAAGATCATCGTCGACACCTACGGCGGCGCGGCCCCGCACGGCGGCGGCGCGTTCTCCGGCAAGGACCCGACGAAGGTCGACCGCTCGGCGGCCTACGCGGCGCGCTACCTCGCCAAGAACGTGGTGGCCGCGGGCCTCGCCAGCCGCGCCACGATCCAGCTCGCCTACGCGATCGGCGTGTCGAAGCCGCTCTCGATCTACGTGGACCTGCACGGCACCGGCACGGTCGACGAGGCCAAGCTCGAGGCCGTTCTGATGGACGCCATGGACCTGTCGCCCCGCGGCATCCGCACGGCGCTCAGCCTGAACAAGCCGATCTACGCGCGCACCTCGGCCTACGGCCATTTCGGCCGCGCCCCGGAGGCCGACGGCGGCTTCTCGTGGGAGCGCACCGACCTCGCCGGCAAGCTGAAGTCGGCGCTGGCCTGAGGGCCTTCCGCTCGGCCCCGGGCCGACGCGCGGGCCGGAGATCGGCGGCGCGCCGGGGCGACGTGAATGCGGTGCGGGCGGTGCTTTGAGCGCCGCCCGGTCCCGGATGCTCCGCGGTCCCGCGGCCGGCGATCCCGATCGGGCGCTGGCGGCGCGGTGCGTTCGGCGCCGCGGCGACCGCGCGGGTGCCGCGCCACCCGACCGTGCCGCGTCGCGGCGTGCCGGGCGCGGTGTCCGGGACGGCATCCCACCGACGCGCCCCGTCCCCGGTCGTGACCCGGGACGCGTCCCATCTCTCCGAGGTAGACTGAGCCGGTGGACACCGACGCCCCTGGACGCTCCGACCACCCAGCCGAGGAGCCGGAGCGCGCCTTCTTCGGGCGCCGCAAGGGCAAGCGCCTGCGCGGGCAGCAGGAGCGCCGGCTCGCCGAGCTGCTGCCGAGCCTGCGGGTCGACCTGCCGCCGGGCGACGCGATCCTCGATCCGCGCACGCTGTTCCCGGCCATGCCGGCGCCGCCGGAGGCGCTGTGGCTGGAGATCGGCTTCGGCGGCGGCGAGCACCTCGCCGCCCAGGCGGCCGCGCATCCGGCCGTCGGCATCATCGGCGCCGAGCCCTTCGTCAACGGCGTGGTCAAGCTGCTGGCGGCGATCGAGGCGCGGGCGCTGCACAACGTCCGCATCCGCGACGAGGACGTGACCGCCCTGCTGGCGCGCCTGCCGGACGCCTGCCTCGACCGGGTCTACCTGCTCTATCCCGATCCCTGGCCCAAGCGGCGGCAGCGCAAGCGCCGGTTCGTCTCCGACGCGTCGCTCGCCGAGATCGGCCGGGTCCTGAAGGACGGCGGCCTGTTCCGCTTCGCCAGCGACATCGACGACTATGCCGGCTGGACGCTCGTCCGGGCCGCGCGGTGCCCGGTCCTCGCCTGGACGGCGCGGGACGCGCGGGACTGGACGCGGCCGTTCCCGGGCTGGCCCGGCACGCGCTACGAGGCCAAGGCGCTGGCAGCGGGCCGCCGGCCCACCTATCTGGAATTCGCCCGCCGCCCCCGCTGAGAGCCCCCGCGGGCGGATCGCGCGGGTGCCCGGTCGCCGCAGGCGGAGCGGAACGCCTTGCCACAGTCACGCTCGGGCGCCATCCTCAGGGGCCGCCGCGGTCCGGGATCGTGGCGGGAGGGGGCTCATCTCCGGCGGGAGCGCGCCACGGCGCGTTCGAGGATTCTTCCGAGTGAATGAGAGGGTGGGTCAGGACCCGGCGGCGGAGGACCCGTTGCGCGCCGGCTTCGACGAGGCCGCGATCGGCCTCGCCGTGCTGTCGGCGGACGAGGCGGGGATCGTCGCCGCCAACCGGGCCCTGCACGATCTCGCCGGCTGGCCGCCCGGCACCCTGCCCGGGCGCGCGGCCGCCGAACTCCTGAGCGCGGGGCCGGAAGGTCTCCGGGACGGTCTCCAGGTCTGGCGCCGGGCGGACGGCACGCCCCTCGACGTGCGGGTCCGGCGCGCGGGCCGGACCCTGGCGGTCGAGACGGTCGACGTGGACGCGGCGGCCCATTCCGACGCGAACCGCGAGGCCCTCGCGGCCGCCGGGCTCGGGGAATGGCGCTGGGACCGCGCGACCGGCCTCCTCACCCTGTCGCGCCGCGCCGCCCGCATCCTCGGTCGCCCGCCGGGCCGTTCCGTCTCGTGGGAGGAACTGAAGACCGGCCTGTCGCCGGCGGAGCTCGCGCGCCTGAGCGCGCTGATCGGCGAGGCCGACGGGACCGACGAGCCCTACCAGTTCGACACGGCCACGACGGTGGCCGGGCGGACCGTGATCCTGCGGGTGCGGGGGCAGGCCGTGCCGGGCCCCGACGGCGCGCCGGTCGGCATGGTCGGCGTCCTCCAGGACATCACCACGCGGGTCGAGGCCCGGGACGAGATCCTGTCCCGCGACCAGCGCCTGCGGGTCGCCACCACGGTCGCCCGGCTCGGCATCTTCGAGTGGCACATGCTCGAGGACCAGGCGATCTGGGAGAACGAGCACATGTACGAGATCTTCGGGCACGCGCCCGAGGACGGGACGATCGGCAAGACCGAGTTTCTCAACGACATCCTCCACCCGGACGACCGCCCCGCGGTCCGGCGGGCGATCTCCAAGGCGCTGCGCGAGGACGGGGACCTGCACATCAGCGGCCGGATCCGGCGCAAGTCCGACGGCGTGTGGCGCACGATCGACATGGCCGGCCGGTTCGAGCGCGACGCCCCCGGCCGCCTGCCGCGCCGCCTGATCGGCGTCGTCGCGGACGTGACCGACCGCCGGGTCGCGGAGGAGCGCCAGAGCCTGCTGATCCGCGAACTGCACCACCGGGTGAAGAACACGCTGGCGACCGTCCAGGCCATCGTGGGCTCCACCGCGCGGACGGCGTCCAGCATTGAGAGCTTCTACGAGGCCTTCGTCGGGCGGATCAAATCCCTGGCGCACACGCACTCGGTGCTCACCGAGGACACGTGGCAGACCGCGTCGATCGCCAACCTCCTGCGCAACGAGCTGAAGCCCTACGCGGAGGTGGCGCCGGACGGGGCCGCCGAGGGGCGCATCAGCCTCGACGGGCCGGCGATCGACCTGCCCTCCGAGATCGCGGTGCCGATCGGCATGGCGATCCACGAGCTGACCACCAACGCGGCGAAGTACGGGGCCCTGTCGAACCGCACCGGCCGGGTGGCGGTGGAATGGTCCCTGGAGCCCGGCGGCCCGGCCGGGATCCTGCGGTTCTCGTGGCGCGAGACCGGCGGGCCGCCGGTCGCGCCGCCGAGCCGCCAGGGCTTCGGCTCGCGCCTGCTGCAGCGCGTCCTGATCACCCAGGTCCAGGCCGAGGTGACCACCGACTACGCCCCCGGGGGCTTCTCGCTGACCATGCGGGCCCCGATCCCGCCGCGCAACGACAGCCTCAACCCGCTGGTGTGACGCCGCGGCCGTCCCCGGGGCGGGTTCAGGCCGCGCCGCGGGTCCCGGACTCGCCGCCGCCGTCCACGAAGGCCTTCAGCTCGTCGAGGGACGCGAAGGTGAAGCGGCCCTGCGGCGTCTCCGCCTCGATCGAGCCGTCCTCGAACATCACGTAGGTGTTGCCGCCCGAGGCGTAGCGCCCCACCACGGTGCGCGGGGCGGCCGGCGGGGCCGGCTCGGGCTCGGGCGGCGTGTCGAGGCTCGGGCGCAGGGCCGGCGCCTCGTCCGCGGCCGTCGTCTCGGGCTCCCCGCGGGGCTCCTCCCGCGGCTCCTCCCGGAGGGGCGGCTCGGGGGCGGCGAACAGGTCGTCCTCGGGCGCGATCGCGCGCGCGCTCGGCGCGTCCGGCTCCGCCCGGCGGTCCGCCTCCGGGACGCGGACGGGTGGGACCACGGGCGCCGGCTCGGCCGGAAGCGGCTTCGGGGTCTCGACCGCGCCGGGTTCCGGGAAGGGGGCACGGGCCTCGTCGGCCCGGAGCTCCAGGCTCGGCTCGAGGCTCGGCTCGATCCGCGGCCGCTCGGGATCGAAGGCCGGCTCGACCACCGACGGCACGATGAAGGCGGGCGCCGCCGGCAGGACCGGCGGCAGCCGGGTCCGGGCCTCGTCGACGG